>JALQYS010000101.1 GCA_023254015.1 Paracoccaceae bacterium | reverse complement strand
GGAAGTGTTTCATATCGTTTCGCTTTGGTCAGGCAGGCGGGGGTTTCACACCCCCGCACCCCCGTGGGATATTTGGACCAAGATAAAGGGATCAGGAGAGGCTGGCTGCCGCGGCATCAAGGCGGGCCAGCGCGTCGGCGATGTCTTCGTCAGGAATGTTAAGGGCGGGCAACAGCCGGATGACGTTGTCGGCGGCGGCGACGGTCAGCAGGTTCTGATCGTAGTTTGCCTTCACCACGTCGGTGTTGGTCGCCCGGCACTTCAACCCCAGCATCAAGCCTTGGCCGCGCACAGCCTCATAGACGGTGGGATGGCGCGCGACGAGCGATTCAAGCCCCTGCCGGAACAGGCCGCCCTTGCGGTTCACCTCGGCCAAGAAGGCGTCGTCCGAGACGATCTGCATCACCTTGGCCCCCACGGCACAGCCCAAGGGGTTGCCGCCATAGGTGGAGCCATGGGTGCCCGCAACCATGCCCGAGGCCGCGTTTTCGGTGGCCAAAAGCGCGCCAAGCGGGAAGCCCCCACCGATGCCTTTGGCGACCATCATGATATCGGGGGCAACGCCGGCCCATTCATGGGCGAAGAGTTTGCCGGTGCGGCCCACGCCACATTGCACCTCGTCAAAGATCAACAAGGCACCGTGCTGGTCGCAAAGGTCGCGCAACCCTTTCAGGCAGGCGTCGGGCAGCGTGCGGATGCCCCCTTCGCCCTGAATGGGTTCAATAATGACGGCGCAGGTCTTGTCGGAGATGGCCGCTTTCAGCGCCTCATGGTCGCCAAAGGGCAGATGGGTAAAGCCGGGCATCAAGGGGCCAAAGCCCTTGACCATTTTTTCGGAACCGGCCGCCGCGATGGCCCCGGTGGAGCGGCCATGGAAGGCCCCTTCGAACGCGATGATCTCGGCCCGCGGCTGACCTTTGTCATAATGGTATTTGCGCGCCATCTTGATGGCGAGTTCGGCCGTCTCGGTGCCCGAATTGGTGAAGAACACCGTATCGGCAAAGGTGCGGTCCACCAGCATCTCGGCCAGACGCTCCTGTTCGGGGATGCGGTAGACGTTGGACACATGCCAGAGCTTTTGCGCCTGATCGGTCAGCGCCTGCACCAGAGCGGGGTGGGCGTGGCCCAGCGCGTTCACCGCGATGCCTGCGCCAAGATCAAGGTATCGGCTGCCATCCTCGGCGGTCAGCCAGCTGCCCGTGCCTGAGACAAAGGCAAGGGGGGCACGGTTGTAGGTGGGCAGAACGGCGGAAATCATGGGCAGGGTTCCTTCAGGGAAGGCCAAGGGATGCCAAGGCCGGAACGAAAGGTCAATGCTGGAAGGGCGCGGGTGGCCTTTGGCCACGGCTGATCGGGCGCTTACGCGGTGAGGCGTCGGCGTCGGGGCAGGCGGAAAATGGTTCCGTGGGCGATCATGCCGCCTTCATAACGCCTGAGGTGGCCATGCGCAAAAGCCAAAGGCGGGGAAGCTGCGGTTTGGCCACAGGCGTTGCCGAAATGCCGCCGCAGATGGGAAAAGGGCCGGGAAACCCCGGCCCCTGCCATTGCCTTGCAGCGCCTGCAAGGATCAGACGAAGAGGATGTCCGACCCCGAGAGGCTGAAGTTGCCAGCCCCGAAGGTGCCGGTCAGGTCGATCACCAGATCGGCGCCGGCGGTCGAATCAAGCCCGATCTGCAGCGTGGTGACACCCGAAGCCGCGCTGACGAACACCTGCCCGGTGGTCGCCGAGCTGCCTGATCCGGCCTGCACGCTGCCGACCAGGGTCAGCCCGGTCAACCGGATCAGGTCGCCGCTGGCCCCGTCGGTGACAAGATCGCGCCCGGCATTGGCCAGATCGGAGAACACGAAGGCATCGGCCGCCGCGCCGCCGGTCAGGCGGTCGTTGCCCTTGCCGCCATTGAGGAAGTCGGTGCCGGCACCGCCGCTCAGCGTGTCGTTCAGATCAAAGCCGTAAAGCCGGTCACTGCCTTTGCCGCCGGTGAGGTTCAGCCGCTCGATCCCGGCGAAGTCGGCAATGTATTTGCCGTCGGTCGAGTTGATGCGGGTGTAGCCACCGCTGTAATAGGCCATCCTGAGGCCCGAGGTCGCCATGCCGGCATTCAGGGTCAGCACGTCAGTCCCCACGCCGCCATCAACCACCTCGTTCATGCCGAGGCCGACGTTGATGACGTCATCCCCGATCCCGGTATAGACCGCGTCATTTCCCTTGGCCGCCGACAGGTTGATGTTGTCATTGCCGGCGCCGGTGGTCAGGCTCACATTCTCGATGCCGGTCAGCTTGGTGCCCGGCCCGGTGACGGTGCCGCCGCCGGTCGCGCTGAGTTGCAGGCCGATGGCACCGGCAAAGCTGGCGTAGTTGCCGATGTAGGTGTCATTGCCGGCCTGACCGGCAATCACATCCTTGCCGGCCCCACCGTTGAGCACGTCGTCGCCCGCCCCGCCGGTCAGCGTGTCGGCCGCCCCGCCGCCGTCAAGCCGGTCATTGGCGATGCCGCCGGTGATGTTGAAGCGATCGAAGTTGATCCATTCGGCCCAGTTCGAACCATCGGCCTGTTGATAGCGATAATAGCCGCCCGAGTAATAGGCGTTGTAAACCACCGACGTGGCCGCGGAATAGTTCAGCTTCAGGATGTCGGTGCCAAGGCCGCCGTCCATCGTGTCACGGCCCAGCCCGCCGTCCACGGTATCGGCGCCCCCCGAGGTCGAGATCCAGTCGTTCAGCGCATAGCCCGACGTGCTGATGTTGTCGCCGCCGTTGCCGGTGGCCAGGCTAAGCTGCTCGACCCGCAGGATCGACAAGCCGATGCCGCCGACCTGCGCCGTCGTCTGGCTGAGCTTGGCGTTGAACACGGCCTTGCCCTGCGCCGAGATGTCGGCCACCCACAGGTCATTGCCATCGCCGCCATCGATCAGGGCATCGCCGATGCCGCTGCTGAGGGTGTCATCGCCGGCGTTGCCGCGCAGCGTGTCATTCATCGCCCCGCCAACCAAGGCGTCACTGCCGGCGCCGCCGGTCATGTCGTAAACTTCAAAGCCCTGATAATCCAGCAGGTCGCCGCTGGCCGATTGATAGCGGTAATACCCACCCGAATAATAGGCGTGGCTGATGCCATGGTTGTCATTGGCAATGCCGCTCCAGTCCATCACCAGCTTGTCAGCCGTGCCGTCGCCGGCATGCGACTGGTCAACCCCGCGGCCGGTCACCACGATATCGTTGCCCGCACCGGTGTTGATCACGTCATCGAACACGCCGGCCAGGGCGGTCACGCGGTCGGCGGCATTGCCGCCGGTATAATCAAGCCGGTCGATGCCCGACAGGACAGTGCCATAGTTGGTGGTCTGGGCGACAAGGTCGACCACGGTCAGCGAATAGCGATCCGACACGTCGGCGCGCCACAGGTCGTTGCCCGCGCCGCCGGCAAGGGAGTCATCCCCACGGCCGCCCACCAGCGTGTCATTGCCCTGATTGCCGGTCAGCGTGTCGTTCAGTTCGCCGCCGACAAGCGAGTCATGGCCCGCGCCGCCGGTCAGGTTGAACCTCTCGAAGCCCAGATAATCCAGCTGGTCGACCCCATTGCTGAACCGGTAGTAGCCGCCGGAATAATAGGCGTGACTGATCCCCATCGTCGGATTGGTCATGGCCGACCAGTTCATCTGCAAGATGTCCTGATCCTCGCCGCTTTCATCCTCGCCGCCATTGGCAAGATCGATGCCGCGCCCAAGGGCCACCACATCGTTGCCCCCGCCGCTGAAAACGGAGTCATTGCCACCCAGGGCCTCAGTGTTGATGCGATCCGCGCCGACACCGGTGGTCATCGTCACCGCCTCGATGCCGGAAATCCTTGCGCCCGTCCCTGCAATGGTGGCGGTGGCGCTGGCCGAAAGCGTCAGCTCGACATTGGCGACGACCGTGCCGTAATCAACCTCCCAACGATCCAACCCGGCGCCGCCGGTGATCGTGTCGGCCCCAAGCCGCCCACCGAGCCAGTCATTGCCATCGCCACCGATCAGACGGTCATCCAGATCGCCGCCGATCAGCACATCATCGCCCGAGCCCATGGTCAGGTCGAACCGCTCGAATCCGATATAGTCGACCGTGGTCAGGAAATCGTCGGTAAAGCGATAGTAGCCGCCGCTGTAGTAATAGTGCTGAAAATCTGCCCCAAGGCTACCAAAGCTGAGCGTCAGGGTATCAACCCCATCGGCGCCATTCACCGAGTAATAGCCTGTCGGCGTGATCGTCACCACATCATCGCCGGCCGTCGTAGGGGTTCCCGAAATCGCCATGTCATCCTCCATGCCAAACCCATCGCTGCAGATGGTATACATTCAAAAAATTGAAACAATGACATGTGTCAACATGCCGCCGTCAGAAAGGCGCGCTGGCGGTTTCCTACCCAAGAACGGCGCAGGCCAGCGCGGCTGACCTGGGCTCGCCAAGTTGCACGGCGGCCATGCCCGGCGGCGTGGCGCCGCCACGGGCCGTCAAACCCTGTCGGCAAGGCGCTGGGCCAGACTGTTCTGCCGTTCGATCACCCTGGGCAGGTCGACCGTCACCATGCGGCCGTCGCGCACCACGGCCCGGCCCTCGACGAAAAGATCGCGCACCCGTGTCGGGCCGCAAAAGATCAGGCTGGCCACGCAGTCCCAGGCCCCTGCCGCCTCGATACCCGAGACGTCCCAGATCGCCAGATCGGCGCGCTTGCCCGGTGCCAGAACGCCGCAATCCGTCCGGCCCAGCACTCGCGCCCCGCCAAGGGTGGCAATCTCCAGCGCCTCGCGCGCGCCCATGGCATCTGCCCCGCGCGCGACCCGCTGCAACAGCATGGCTTGCCGGGCCTCCTGCACCAGATTGCCCGCGTCATTCGAGGCCGAGCCGTCAACGCCAAGGCCCACCTTCACCCCCGCATCCCGCATCTGCCGAACCGGCGCAATGCCCGAGCCGAGACGGCAGTTGGAACAGGGACAATGTGCAACCCCGGTGTGGGTCCGCGCGAAAAGATCGATCTCGGCCGCATCCAGCTTCACGCAATGCGCATGCCAGACATCATCGCCGGTCCAGCCCAGATCCTCGGCATATTGGCCCGGACGACAGCCGAATTTCGCCAGCGAATAGGCGATGTCCTCGTCATTCTCGGCCAGATGGGTGTGCAGCATCACCCGCTTGTCACGCGCCAGAACCGCTGCATCGCGCATCAGGTCGCGGCTGACGGAAAACGGCGAACAAGGGGCAAGGCCCACGCGCACCATGGCCCCATCCCGCGGGTCATGGTGCGCATCCACCACACGCACCATGTCGGCAAGGATCGCCTCCTCGCGCTCCACCAGAGAATCGGGCGGCAGGCCGCCATCGCTTTCGCCGATGCTCATCGCGCCGCGGGTGGGATGGAACCGCAGCCCGACCTCCTGCGCGGCCGCGATGGTGTCATCCAGCCGCGCGCCGTTGGGAAAAAGGTAAAGATGATCCGAGGTCAGCGTGCAGCCCGACAGCGCCAGCTCGGCAAGGCCCACCTGCGCCGAGACGAACATCTCGTCCGGGCCAAAGCCGGCCCAGATCGGATAGAGCGTTTTCAGCCAGCCGAACAACAGCGCATCCTGCCCGCCCGGCACGGCGCGGGTCAGCGTCTGATACAGGTGATGATGGGTGTTCACGAGACCCGGCGTCACCACGCAACCCCGGGCCTGCACCACCTCTGCCCCCGGGGCGGCAATCCCCTGCCCCACTGCCGCGATCACTCCGCCGCGGATCAGCACATCACCGCCGGAAATCTCCCGGCGGGTCTCGTCC
>JALQYS010000025.1 GCA_023254015.1 Paracoccaceae bacterium | reverse complement strand
CCCGACCCGAAATTCTCCAGCCAGACCAAGGACAAGCTGGTTTCGTCCGAGGTGCGCCCGGCCGTGGAAAACCTGGTGAACGAAAAGCTGGGCGAGTGGTTTGAAGAAAACCCCGCCGCCGCCAAGATCATTGTCGGCAAGATCATCGAGGCCGCACTGGCCCGCGAGGCCGCCCGCAAGGCGCGCGAGTTGACCCGGCGCAAGACCGCGCTGGATGTGGCCTCTCTGCCCGGCAAGCTGGCCGATTGTCAGGAACGCGATCCGTCGAAATCGGAACTCTTCCTTGTCGAAGGGGACTCGGCGGGCGGCTCGGCCAAGCAGGGCCGATCACGCGCCAATCAGGCCGTTCTGCCCTTGCGCGGCAAGATCCTGAACGTGGAACGCGCGCGCTTTGACAGGATGCTGTCAAGTCAGGAGATCGGCACGCTGATTACCGCGCTGGGCACCGGCATTGGCCGGGACGAGTTTGATATCGGCAAGCTGCGTTACCACAAGGTCGTGATCATGACCGATGCCGACGTCGACGGCGCGCATATCCGCACGCTGTTGTTGACCTTCTTCTTCCGGCAGATGCCGCAGCTGATCGAGGGGGGGTATCTCTATATCGCCCAGCCGCCGCTTTATAAGGTGTCGCGCGGCAAGTCAGAGGTTTACCTGAAGGATCAGGCGGCTTTGGACGATTACCTGATCGAGATGGGCATCGAGGGCGCCATTCTGCGGCTGCAATCGGGCGAAGAAATTGCCGGGGCAGATCTGGCCCGTGTGGTTGAAGGCGCGCGTGCCTTCCGCCGCGCCCTGGACAGTTTCCCTACCCATTACCCGCGACCCATTCTGGAGCAGGCAGCACTTGCCGGGGCCTTTGACCCCGGCCGTGCCGATGCCGATCTGCAGGCGGTGGCCGAGGCCGTGGCGGCCCGGCTGAACCTTGTGGCGGTCGAGTATGAAAAGGGCTGGACCGGGCGGATCACGCAGGATCACGGCATCCGGCTAAGCCGCGTGTTGCGTGGCGTGGAGGAATTGCGCACGCTGGACGGCGCGGTTCTGCGCTCGGGCGAGGCGCGGCGGCTGTCGCAGATTGCGGGCCAGCACAGGGATGTCTACCGGAACCCGGCGCGGCTGGTGCGCAAGGACCGCGAGCAGCCGGTTTACGGGCCGATCGACCTGCTGAAGTCAATTCTTGCCGAGGGCGAAAAGGGACTGACGCTGCAACGCTACAAGGGTCTGGGCGAGATGAACCCCGAACAGCTGTGGGAAACCACGCTGGACCCCGAGGCGCGGACCCTGCTGCAGGTGAAGGTTGACGATCTGGCCGAGGCCGATGACATCTTCTCCAAGCTGATGGGCGATGTGGTGGAACCCCGGCGGGAGTTCATTCAGGCCAACGCATTGAGCGTGGAAAACCTGGACGCCTGAGGACGGGTTTCCCCTCTTCACACGGCGGGTGTTCCTAGATCGGAAGGAACCACAGGGCGAGGAACGGTTTCTCGCCCGCCCGCATGGCATGCAGGATGCCCGGCGGGTTGTAGATGAAACCGTCCGGGCCCGGATCGGTCCAGTCCATGGCAGCATTCCACCATTCGCCGGGCGACAGGGGCAGATACACCTCGGCCGGCGGGTGGTTGTGGTCGGGGTAAAGCGTGCCCGGCGCCATGACCGTGGCACCAACCCAGACATCGCCACGCTCTTCCAGCCCGCCCGGGCCAAGGATCATCGCGTTGGCATGGCCGGTCCAGAAGGCCGTGTTCGCCGGATCGGCCGATTTGCGACGCGCCCAGCCAAGCTGATGCTGAAGGGCGGCAAAGCTGTCGGCCAGCGGCGAGGGCTGCGCGGCAAGGGCCGGGGCGATCCAGTCGCAGACCGGCAACCTTCCTCCCCCTGCCCCCGACTGACCCGGGCCCGCCCAGCGGCTGACAACTTCGGCCGCAATGGCAGCCGCCGGTCCGGTCGTGCGCTGCAGGGCCTGTTCGGCCGCGTCAAGAAACCTCTGCAAGTCGGCACCGCGGGTCATCTTTACCTCAAGTTCAGGGCTGGCGACCCCGGCAGGACTTGAACCTGCAACCTTCCCCTTAGGAGGGGGACGCTCTATCCGTTGAGCTACGGGGCCGGCAGTCTGTTTTTGCGCGCAAATGCAACAGAAGGCAACCGGGGCAGCGGAAAAGATTGGCCTGGACCTGATCTGTTCAACACCCTTGGAGACTGGGCCATTTAACGCTAACACTGGGAAAAATGACATCCGGGATCCTGAATTGTCGAACCCACCCGCCCAAGATCCACGCCGGCCCCTGACCCTGCGCGATGTGTCCGAAGCCTCGGGCGTCAGCGAGATGACGGTCAGCCGGGTGCTGCGCAATCGCGGCGATGTCTCCGAGACCACACGAGAGCGGGTGCTGCGGGCGGCGCGGGCCTTGGGCTATGTGCCGAACAAGATTGCCGGCGCCCTGGCCAGCCAGCGCGTCAACCTTGTCGGGGTGGTGATTCCCTCTCTGTCGAACATGGTCTTTCCCGAGGTCATGACGGGCATCTCCGAAGAGCTGGAGGATACCGGCCTGCAGCCTGTCGTCGGCGTCACGAACTACTCTCCTGACCGGGAAGAGGCGGTGATCTATGAAATGCTCTCCTGGCGGCCGACGGGCCTGATCGTTGCGGGGCTGGAACATTCCGATGCCGCGCGCGCGATGCTGGCGCAGGCCGGAATTCCGATCGTCGAGATCATGGACATTGACGGAACCCCGGTCGATTCTGCCGTGGGCATCTCGCACCGCCGGGCCGGGCGGCAGATGGCCGAGGCGATCATCGCGGCGGGCTATCGGCGTATTGCCTTTCTGGGCACGCAGATGCCGAACGATCACCGCGCGCGCAAGCGGCTGGAAGGGTTTGAAGAGGCCCTTGCCAAGGCCGGGCTTTCGCTTGTCGACCGTGAATTCTATTCGGGAGGCTCGGCGCTGTTGAAGGGGCGCGAGATGACCGAAGCCGTTCTGGCGCGCAGTCCGGATGTCGATTTCCTTTATTATTCCAATGACATGATTGGCGCTGGCGGGCTGCTTTACTGCCTTGAGAAGGGGCTGGATGTGCCCGGCAAGATCGGTCTTGCCGGGTTCAACGGGGTGGAATTGCTGGATGGTCTGCCGCGCAAGCTGGCCACCATGGATGCCTGCCGGCTGGAGATCGGGCGCCGCGCCGCCGAGATCATCGCAGGCAAGCCGCATCAGGGCGTGATTGGCGGTGGCGTGGTCGAATTGTTCCCAACCCTGCAGCCCGGCGACACGATCCGCCAGTGATCCGACAAACCGCGGCAAGCGTATTGGTTGAAAGACCGGAGTTTCGTCATGCGTTTGCTTGCCGCCCTTTTGCTGATTGCCTCGCCTGCTGCGGCCGAGGCGCCGGCCTTCAGCTTTGCCTCGATCGACGGCGGCAGCTATTCGACAGCCGACTGGCGCGGCAAGCCGGTGCTGGTGGTGAACACGGCGTCGCTTTGCGGGTTCACGCCGCAGTATGAGAACCTGCAAGAGCTTGCCGATCGCTATGAAGGCCGCGCGGTGGTGCTTGCGGTGCCATCGGACGATTTCGCGCAGGAATTGGCCAGCGAGGCCGAGGTCAAGGCCTATTGCGACGCGAATTTCGACCTGACCTTGCCGATGACCACAATCCAGCATGTAGCCAAGGGGCAGGTGCATCCCTTCTATGGCTGGCTGCGCGATGCCCATGGGTTTGTTCCCGGCTGGAACTTCAACAAGGTGCTGCTGGACGGCAAGGGTGAGTTTATCCAGAGCTGGGGTTCGGCAACCAAACCCGACGCGCGCCCGATCACCTCGGCCATCGATGCGCTGATCGCGCCCTAAGGCGCGGCCAGCGCCAGCGCCTCGGTCAACGTCTTGCGGTCGCCGATGTGGTTGGCCAGGATCAGAACAAGCCGCGCGTTCATGTCATTGGCCGCCGCTTCGTCCAGATGGCGCTGCGCATCGGTCAGTTCCTGGTAAAACCCGTCCGGATCCGGGATATTGGGCGTCAGGATCAGGGTCATGGCATCAGCCTTTCGCAAGGGCGCGGGCCAGAGCGGCCTTTGCGTCCAAGGGGTTGAATGACCGCCAGCGGGCGGCAACATGCTGGTCGGGGCGGATCAGATAGACGGTGCCGGGCTGGGCGTCATAGCGTTTCGCAAGCAGACGCTCGCTGTCTTCAAGGTGCTCTCCCACGCGCAGGACCTTGGCGGTGATGCCCCCCACCGCAACCGGCTCGGCCTGCGTGCCGAAATCAAGCAGGGTGAAGCCCTGTCCGATCTGGTGCAGGAACCAATCCGGCTGACCGTTCACCATCACCGGGGCATCGCTGGAGACCGTGCCGGGGGTCATCTTGCCATGCCAGATGCCGGCATCCGGCGTGTTCAACGGTGAGGCGACATAGGGCGTCGGCGTCGACAGCCGCCCCGAGTTCACCAAGGGCCGGGCAAAGCTGGCCTTTTCGGCAAGGTCCAGCACCGCATTGCGGAACCGTTTCGAGGCCGCGTTTTTCGGCGTGATGAAATCGGTCGAGCGGGTGGAGTTCAGGATGTTGTCATCGGCGGCAAAGGCGCGCTCTTCGTGATAACTGTCGATCAACGCCTCATCCGCGTCTCCGGCCAAAACGGCGGCCAGCTTCCACGACAGGTTGTCGATGTCCTGCACGCCGGTATTGGCCCCCCGTGCGCCAAAGGGCGACACCTGATGCGCGGCATCGCCCACACACAGCAAGCGCTTGTGACGGAAGTCTTTCATGCGGCGGCATTGGAAGGTGTAAATGCTCACCCACTCCAGCTCAAATGGGCGGTCATCGCCCAGCATGGCCTGCAGGCGCGGGATGACTTTTTCGGGCTTCTTTTCTTCCTCGGGGTCGGCGTCCCAGCCGAGCTGAAAGTCGATGCGCCAGACGTTGTTGCTTTGGTTGTGCAGCAACACGCTCTGGTTGGGGTGAAAGGGCGGGTCGAACCAGAACCAGCGCTCGGCCGG
>JALQYS010000559.1 GCA_023254015.1 Paracoccaceae bacterium | reverse complement strand
TCTTTCGGAAAAGGTGGAGCCGCACTTGGGCTTGGGGCGCGTGACCATGCTGGACCGTTACCCTGCCGCCGAGGCGGCGCTGGCGCGGCCCGTGGCGGGGGACGGGCGCGTGGCGGAGCGGTTCGAGGTCTATGCCTGCGGGGTGGAACTGGCCAATGGCTTTGGCGAATTGACCAATGCCGCCGAACAGCGCCGCCGATTCGAGGCAGAGATGGACGAGAAGGCGCGCGTCTATGGTGAACGCTATCCCCTGGACGAAAGCTTTCTCGCCGCGCTGGCGATGATGCCCGAGGCCAGCGGCATCGCGCTTGGCTTTGACCGGCTGGTGATGCTGGCAACGGGCGCGCCGCGGATCGATGATGTGATCTGGGCCCCTGTCGGGTAGGATGGGCACTATTGCCCATCCTACGCGGAAAGCGGCCGCAAGGCCCTGTCAGGCGTAGCCTTCCACGATGCACAGGTCCGACAGCGCCACGCCATCGCGCAGGGCCTTGGCGGCCTGATATTCGGGGCTGTGGTAACAGTCCTGGGCCGATTTCAGATCGGGAAATTCGATCACCACGCTGCGGGGGCGGAGGCTGCCCTCTACCACCTCCTGCGCGCCGCCGCGCACGATGAACCTTGCGCCATATTTGGCGAAGGCCGCGCCATTGGCCTGACGGTAGGCCTCATAGGCGGTGGGGTCTGCGACGGTGACATGGCCGATCCAATAGGCTTTGGGCATGGGCAATCCTTTGCGGTTCATCCGGCCAGCCAGCCGGGCGGGGTTTTGGGGACAAGGCCGGGCAGGGCGGCCTGAATGCAGTCGGCAAGGCTACCGAGCCGCGCGTGGCGGCCCGACAGGCCATGGGCGTCATGGGCATACTTGCCGGAATTGGTCATCACCCCGCGCGCGGGGGGCGGGAACAACGGCTCTGTGATCGAACACCAGCAGAGATCAGGCAACAGCCGCACCCCGGCCGCCTGAAGGGCGGCCTGCGTGCCGTCGCGCCCGGCCTTGGCCAGAACGTCGCGGCCAAGGGTGACGATCACCGCTGTTTCGGGGTGGCGGCTTTGGCCCGCCAGCATCGCCGCCAGACGCCGCACCTCGCCCGCCAAGGCATGGGGGCTGCCGATGGCCACAAGGTCGATCTGGCGCGGGCCGCGGGCCAGCGCGCGCCAAGCGTCCTGCAACGCGGCAAGAGGGATTTCCTGCGCGTCAGCCCCGGCCGCGGGGGGCAGATGGGCCTCGGGCGTGACGCCCGCGACATGCAGCATCGGCGCGCCCGAGGTGTTGCCGAAGGCCGCGCAGAGGGCCTTCAGGTCATCGGGCGACGAGCGCAGAGGAGCCACTCCGCGCAAGAGCGGGATGCGGTCGGGCGAGGCCAGCCCGGCCACCCAGCCCAGAAGCAGCCAGAAAAGATCATCGGTGCCCTCGGGGGCGGCCACGCTCAGCACGCGGCGTGCCTGCCTTCCGGCATCGGTATAGACCCGGGTCTCGACCCGACCGGCCAGGATCAGACGATCTTCGACCGACCCGGCGGTCAAGGTCACAGGCCCGGCAGCGCCGGGGCATCGGCGCGCAGCATGTCGGCCAGGGTCAGGCTGTCGATGATGACCAGATAGGACCAGAACACCTCGGCAAAGACGCGGCGGATGCGGCAGCTTGCCTCGTCCTTGCAATCCTCGCAGCGTTGATAGGCGCTGCGCGACAGGCAGGGCAGGGGGGCGATCGGCCCGTCGATGCTGCGCAAAAGCTCTGAAATCGAGATATCGGCCGGGTCTTTCAACAGCTTGTAGCCGCCCGCCCGCCCGCGCGTCGAGCGGATCACCCCGGCGTTGCGCAGCTCCAAGAGGATATGTTCCAGGAACCGCTTGGGCGTGCCCGCGCGCCGCGCCACCTCTTCGATGGTCAAAGGCTCGGGCGTGGCGGTGGCGGCCTCGTCGGCCAGCACCAGAAGCGCCTTGAGCGCGTATTTCATCTTCTGCGTAATCATGGATGCACCCTAGGCCGTGCCCCCGGCAGAATCAATCGGGCCTATTCCGCCGCCGTGGCGGACGGCCCTGCCATCAGGCTTTCCAGCCGCTGCGCGGTGCGGCGGTAATGGTCGGCCAAAAGCGCCGAGGCCAGATCGGCGTCGCGGGCAAGCGTGGCACGCGCCAGCGCCTCATGTTCGGCCTGGATGTCGCGGGGGGGCTCGTGGGCCGGCGCTTCGGGGCGGGGGACCAGCATCGGATGGCGGTAGCGTTCGCTTTCCAGATAAAGCCGCTGGAAGAACTCCATCAGCCAGCCCGAGCCGCAGGCGGCCAGAAGGGCCTTGTGAAAGGCGTGATGTCGGGCCTCAAGCGCGCGGGCCTCCTCTTCGGTCGCGCTGCCGCGCGCGGCCTGCAGCAACAGGGCGTGCAGGCTGCCCACGATCCCCGCCTCCCACTCGTCCCCGCCGCGTTCGATCGACAGCCGCAGCGCGCGCGATTCGATCAGGATGCGGGTGTTCGTCGCATCCCACATCTCCTCCATCGACAGGGGGGCCACCGAAAACCCCTTGAGCGCCACCGAAGTGACCAGCCGTTCGGCCTGCAGCCGGTTCAAGGCCTCGCGCAGCGGCGAGAACCCCATGCCATAGCGGTCGGACAGTTGCGCCATCCGCAGGGGTGCGCCCGGTTTCAGCAGGCCCGCAACAATGTCGCGGCGCAGGCTGTCATAGGCTTTTTCGGCAAGCGTCATGGTCGGGCCACCCTTTCATCGCCACTATGGCCGACAGCGCCCTGTTTGGCAAACCCCGTATTTTCGAAAATCCTGCTTGCGTTCGAAAATCATCCGCGCCACAGTCGGTGCCGGAAACGCATCCATTTCTGGAAAGGCATGATCATGGCCAACGCGCGCGAGAACCACCGGGAAGATGTCATTGGCCGCGCCAATGTCGAGGATACGCCGGAACTTCTGTCCTATTATGACGAACTGGACAAATTCCACGCCGGCGCCCTCTGGACGGTCGCCAACAAGATCGAACCCTGGGAGCCGAAGTCACAATCGGTGCCGGTGGTCTGGCGCTACAAGGATCTGCGCGACCATGTGATCCGCTCGGTCGATCTGGTGACGCCTGAAAAGGCGGGGCGGCGGGTGATCTACCTCAACAACCCCGGCCGCACCGATGTCGCCGCCGCCGTGGGCTGGATCTACGCCGGCCTTCAGGTGATGAACCCCGGCGAGGTCGCCTCGGCCCACCGCCATTCGGCCTCCGCCATCCGCTTCATCATGGAAGGCAAGGGCGCCTATACGGTGGTGGACGGCCACAAGATGACCCTTGGCGGCAATGATTTCGTGCTGACGCCGAACGGCACCTGGCACGAACATGGGGTTTCCGCCGAGGGCACGACCTGCCTCTGGCAAGACGGACTCGACATTCCCTTCGTCAATGCGATGGAGGCGAATTTCTACGAGGTCCACCCCGATCTGAACCAGGCCGTCGGCTATGCCGTTGACGACATGACGAAAACCTGGGGCAACCCGGGTCTGACGCCCTCGACCGGGAAATGGTCGCACGGCTATTCGCCGATGTTCAAATACGAATGGGAGCCGACCTATGTCGCGCTGTCCAAATACGCCCAATGCACCGAAGGCAGCCCGTTTGACGGGGTGATGATGGAATACGTCAACCCCACCAACAACGGCCCCGTGATGCGCACCATGGGTGCCAGCATGCAGATGCTGAGGGCGGGCGAGGCGACCAAGGCCCACCGCCACACCGGAAGCTACCTTTACCATGTCGCCAAGGGCCGCGGCTATTCGATCATCAACGGCAAGCGCTATGACTGGCAAGAGCGTGACATCTTCTGCGTCCCCTCCTGGGCCTGGCACGAACACGTCAATCTGGATGACCGCAATGACGCTTGCCTCTTCTGCCTCTCGGATATCCCGGTGATGCGCGCCCTTGGCCTTTACCGCGAAGAGGCCTTTGCCGACAACAACGGCCACCAGCCGATTCTCTAAGGAAACCACATGAAACTCGTGACTTACCGCGCATCGGTCGAAGATGCCGCCCGCCTTGGCGTGATCGTGGACGATCTGGTGGTCGATGTCGCCGCCCTTGGCGAGGCTTACGGCGAGGAGCTGCCCGACAGCATGCTCAGCCTCATCGACGCAGGCCGCCCGGGCCTCAACGCCCTGCAGGCCTGTCTTGACGAAGCCGACGGCGATTTCCCCATCCACACCGCCACGGCCTTGGCCAATGTGCGCCTGCTGGCCCCGATTCCGCGGCCCCGCAAGAACATCTTCGGCATCGGCCTGAACTACCTCGACCATGTGATCGAATCCGCCAAGGCTCTGGATACCAACAAGGATCTGCCTAAACAGCCGGTCATCTTCTCCAAGCCGCC
>JALQYS010000547.1 GCA_023254015.1 Paracoccaceae bacterium | reverse complement strand
GATCACGGTCAGCGTGCCGCCGCGCTTCAGGCCGGGGCTGGCTTCGTGATTGACGAACTCGACATGGATGAAGAGTTCGATCTTCGAATCGTCATGGATGCGCATGAAATCGACGTGGGTCGGCAGATCCTTGACCACATCACGCTGCACGCCGCGGCAGACGACATGAACGTCCGGCTGGCCTTCAACCTTCAGGTTGAACAGCGACTGCAGGAAACGGCCTTGCTTCAGGCGCTTCAGCAGGTAGTTGTAGGCGATGTTCAGGGCCACCGGCTCTTTGCCGTCGCCATAAACGATGCCCGGTACGTAGCCCTCACGACGAGCTTGACGAGCGGCCCCCTTGCCTGTCCCCGTCCGTACCGCGGCGATGAAATCTTCAGCTTCACGAGCCATGGTTCTCTCCTTGAATAAGTCCGCCATCCTCCAAGGGTGCATGGCGCGACCGGGGGCCTATAGCGGGGATCGGGCGAAAGGGAAAGCAGGAATTTCCGTCGCGGGTGGAATTGGAGTGTCGGCAAGAGACGCGCCGCGCGGGTTTGCCGCGTATAGCGCTCATCTTTCCTGAGTGCGAGACTTTCATGCCGTTTCTGTCGCTTCTGTTCCTGTCGCGCCCCGCCGTCGCTGCCTTTGCGGCCATGGGCATTCTGTGGGGCAGTTTCGCTGCCGCCCTGCCCGACCTCAAGGCCATGCTGGGTGTGGACGAGGCGCAGATGGGCCTGTTGATGTTCATGACGCCGGTCGCGGCGGTCACGGCCATGCTGATCGCCCCAGCCGCCGGGGTTGCCTTTGGCCGGGTGGCCCTGCCCGTGGCGACGGCGCTGATGTGCGTGGGCTTTGTGCTGCCCGGACAGGCGGCGGACCTCTGGATGTTCCCGCTGGCCATGATGGTGGCCGGTTTCGGCACCGGCATGACCGATGTGCTGATGAACGCCCGCGTCGCCGCGATGGAGGCCAGCCGGGGCGTGCATCTGATGAACCTGTGCCACGCCGCCTATTCCTTCGGCTATGCCGGCGGTTCCATTTTAACCGGGGTCATGCGGCAGGCCGGATGGTCGCCCGGCTGGGTGCTGGGAAGCATGGCCGCGCTGGCGGCCCTGTTCTGCCTGCTGACGCTGGAGAAGGACGGCCGGATCGACGGCCTTGCCCGCCCGCCCAAAGGCTCGGGCCCTGGTCTTGGCCTTGTGCCGGTGATCGGCGGCGGCATGGTGTTCATCGCCTTTCTGACGGAAAACGCCGCCGAGAACTGGTCGGCGCTGCATATCGAACAGACGCTGGGCGGATCGCCGGCCCATGGCGCCCTTGGCCCGGCGATGCTCGCCCTGACGATGGGCGTGGCGCGGCTGGTCGGACAAGGGGTGGCGGGCCGGATCAATCCGGTGGCGCTTCTGACCGGCGGGGCGGCGATTTCGGCGGCGGGCGCGCTATGCGTGGCCGCGGCGGTGTCGCCGCTGATGGCCTATGCCGGCTTTGTCATCATGGGGATCGGATCGTCGGTCATCGCACCCACGGCCTTTTCGCTGGTGGGCGCGCGTGCCGCGCCCGAAGCCCGCGCCCGCGCCGTGGCCCGCGCGACACTTCTGGGCTATTTCGGCTATTTCATCGGCCCGCCCGGTTTTGGATTTGTCGCGGGCACCTTGGGCCTGCGCTTTGCCTTCGTCTTTGCCGCGGCCGCCCTGATCCTCGTGCCGCTCCTGGCCCGGCTGATGGCCCGCCGCAGCTGATCGGGCGCGGCTGAAGGGGCCCTCGTCGTCGGCTTCGCCGCTCCTCGGGGGGGGCGTCTCCCGACGAGAAGCGCGCAGCGCGCCCGAGGAGGGGTCGGACGTGCGACAGAAAATGTCGCGCCCCGGGGTGACCTTGCCACGCGCCCGGTCTATCTCAGACCACGCGCGCGACAGGAGAACATGAACATGGCCTATTTTCTCGGGGTAGACACCGGGGGCACCTATACCGATGCCGTCATTGTCGATGAGGCCGCCGATTGCGTGATCGGCAAGGCCAAATCGCTGACCACGCGCGAGGATCTGGCGCTGGGGATCGGCCGGGCCGTCGATGCCGCGCTGGAGGCGGCCAAGGTGGCCCCGCGCGATGTGGCGCTGGTCTCCCTGTCCACCACGCTGGCCACGAATGCCTTGGTCGAGGGCCAGGGCGGCCGCGTGGCGCTGGTGTTCATCGGCTTTGATGCGGGCGATCTGGAGCGCGGCGGGCTGACCGAGGCGCTGAAGGGCGATCCGGTGATCCTTCTGGACGGTGGCCATACCCATGCCGGGACCGAAGCCGCGGCTCTGGACATGGCCGGGCTTGAGGCCCAGCTTCTGGGCCTTGGCGATTCGGTCATGGGTTTCGCCGTGGCCGCCCGCTTTGCCACGCGCAACCCGGCGCATGAGGTGGCCGCGCGCGAGGCGATCCGCCGTCTGACCGGGCGGCCCGTCACCTGCAGCCACGAGTTGTCGGCCAATCTCAACGGCCCCAAGCGGGCGCTGACGGCGGTGCTGAACGCCCGCCTGATCGGCATGATCGACCGGCTGGTGGCCGCGTGTGAGCGTCACCTGATCGCCGTAGGCATCGACGCGCCGCTGATGGTGGTGCGCGGGGATGGGGCGCTGATCTCGGCCGCCATGGTGCGCGAACGCCCGATCGAGACCATCCTCTCTGGCCCCGCCGCCAGCATCGTCGGCGCGCGCTGGCTGACCGGGGCCAAGGATGCGCTGGTTTCGGACATCGGCGGCACGACAACGGATGTGGCGCTGCTGCGCGACGGCCTGCCCGAGATCGACCCGGCCGGCGCCCGGGTTGGCGGTTTCCGCACCATGGTTGAAGCCGTTGCCATGCGCACGACCGGCCTTGGCGGCGACAGCGAGGTGCATCTGAAAACCGATGGCCTGCAGGGTGGCCTGCGCCTTGGCCCGCGCCGCCTGATGCCTGTCTCGCTTTTGGCTGTGACCGACGGGCCGATGGTGCATGCCGCGCTGGACCGCGCCCTGTCTACCGAGACGGCGGGCGAATTCGACGGGCGCTTCGTGGTGCCGATGGGCGGCAATGCCGGGGGGCTGAACACCCGCGAGGCGACCGTGCTGGCCCGCATCAGCAAACCCATGCCGATGGCGGCAGCCCTGACCAGCCGCATCGAGGTGGCCGCATTGGAGCGGCTTGTCGCGCGCGGGCTGGTGATGATTTCCGGCGTCACCCCTTCGGATGCATGCCATGTGCTGAACAAGCTGGACAGCTGGGACCGGTCGGCGGCCGTCAAGGCCATGACACTTCTGACCCGCCGCCGCACCGGCGCGGGCGAACGCTTTGCCAAGGCCCCCGAGGATCTGGCCTTGGCGATCGTTGACCAGCTGACGGCGCAGACGGTGGATTGCCTGCTGGAAGCCGCCTTTGACGAAGACCCCGGCTTCAAGGGGTCTGACAGCGATACACTGGCGCGTCACCCGTTGATCCGGGCGGGACTGGCCGGCCATCGCGGCATCATCGAGATCAACGCAAGGCTGGGCGTGCCGGTGATCGGGCTGGGCGCCTCGGCCCCAACCTATTACGGCGCGGTGGGCACGGTTCTGGGCTGCGAGATGATCCTGCCCGAACATGCGGGCGTGGCCAATGCCATAGGTGCGGTGGTGGGGCAGATCAGCCAGAAAGTGACGGCCATCGTCACCTCTCCGGCCGAGGGCCGCTTTGTCGCGCATCTGCCGGCGGGGCTTGAGACCTTTTCGAGCGCCGAGGCGGCGCTGGATGCGTTGGAGATCGCCCTGCGATCCGAGGCCGAGACGCGCGCCAGACAGGCGGGCGCCGAGGATCTGCGGATCAGCGCCAGCCGTGATCTGCGCGAGGTCGATATCGAGGGCCGCAAGATGTTCGTCGAGGCCTCGCTGTCCGTCACCGCCGCAGGGCGGCCCCGCGTCGCACATTGACGCTCGTCGAAGCCCGCAGATGCGGGCACTCCTCGCCCCCCATCCGGCAACGAGCTGCGCCGGGGGGGCGGACGCGAAGGGCGGATGCTGTAAATCGGTGACCTCATTACAAGATTCCCCTTGACGCCCCGCGCGCCCCGCATTATTCCCCGCGCCAGTGGCTGGGTAGCTCAGTTGGTTAGAGCACGTGACTCATAATCACGGGGTCGGGAGTTCAAATCTCCCCCCCGCCACCACTCTCAGACATGAAAATCATGGCGTGATGCTGGCGGCTTGTCCTGCCGGCTAAGGGTTTTTTCTGCCGCTGGCAGCTGAGTCACTTCATGGGCCCGGCAAGGATTGGCTGGGTTTGGCAGAACAGCCCTGGCTGTCTGCAAGGCCTGGCGAATAGGGGATTTCGGGGGCACCGGGGAAGCGGGCTTGCAGGAGCCTCGGGAAGGGCAACCCTGTCAGCGCAGGACCGGCGGCGGGAAAATGCGGAGAGGGCAAGAGGCGATTTTGACGTTCGCCAGACACGCAGCCCCAAGCGAATTGCATTGGCCAGACGGGGCAATGTCGTGGAAGCAGGGGGGGGGGCGCCCCCACCCTGCAAGGAAGGTGTCAGCGCACCTTCAGCGTTGCCAGACCGATCATCGCCAGGATCAGGCTGATGATCCAGAACCGGATGACGATCTGCGGCTCGGCCCAGCCCTTTTTCTCGAAATGATGGTGGATCGGCGCCATCAGGAACACGCGGCGGCCGGTGCGCTTGAAATAACCGACCTGGATGATGACCGACAGCGCCTCGACCACGAAAAGGCCGCCGACGATGCCCAGAACGATCTCGTGCTTGGTGCAGACCGCAATGGCGCCAAGGGCACCGCCAAGCGCGAGCGCGCCGGTATCGCCCATGAACACAGCCGCCGGCGGGGCGTTATACCACAGAAAGCCCAGCCCCGCGCCAAAGAGGGCAGCGGTGAAGATCAGAAGCTCACCCGTGCCGGGCACGAAATGGACGCCAAGATATTCGGCAAAGTTGTAGTTGCCCACGACATAGGCGATCACGCCCAGCGTGGCGCCTGCGATCATCACCGGCATGATGGCAAGGCCATCCAGCCCGTCGGTCAGGTTCACCGCATTGGCGGCGCCGACGATGACGAACATGCCGAAGGGCACGAAGAACACCGACAGGTTCAAGAGCGCGTCCTTGAACAGCGGCAGCGCCAGCTGGTTGGTCAGTGCCGCGGGGTGAAAGCTGGCGGCCGCATAGCTGGCCAACGCCGCAATGACGAGCCCCGCCGCCATGCGCGCCTTGCCCGACACACCCTTGGTGTTCTGCTTGGTCACCTTGGCATAGTCATCTGCAAAGCCGATCAGGCCAAAGGCCAGCGTCACCAGAAGGGTGATCCAGACATAAGGGTTGTCCAGCCGCGCCCAGACAAGCGTGGAAAAGACCAGCGCCGACAGGATCAGAAGGCCCCCCATGGTGGGCGTGCCCACCTTGGCCAGATGGCTTTGCGGCCCGTCATCGCGGATCGGCTGGCCCTTGCCCTGCTTGCGGCGCAGAAGGTCGATCAGCGGGCGGCCGAACAGGAATCCAAAGATCAGCGCCGTCGCAAAGGCCATGCCGGCGCGGAAGGTGATATAGCGGAAGAGGTTGAAAAAGTCCCCGCCATCCGAGAACTCGGTGAGCCAATAAAGCATTACGCCTCTCCCTTCGTGAGCCCGGCTGGTTGCCCCAATTTGCGCAGGGCGTCAACCACCAGCGAGACCTTGATGCTTTTCGACCCCTTGACCAGAACGATGTCGCCCGCGTCGATCAGGCCGCGGGCACGGGGGGCAAGCTCGGCTGCGGTTTCCACCCAGTCACCGCGCTGGCCGCGCGGCAGGGCCGTGTAAAGCGCCTTCATCCGGGGGCCGACGCAGTGAATCACGTCGATGGCGGAAAGGCCGGGGGTGTCGGCAATGGCGGCATGCAGGGCGAGTTCGGTCGGGCCAAGTTCCAGCATGTCCCCCAGAACGGCGATGCGGCGCCCCTTGGCGCGGCTGCCGATGCCGTCCTCGGGCGTGGCGGCAATCAGGACTTCAAGGCTGGCGCGCATCGAGGCGGGGTTGGCATTGAAGGCGTCGTCAATGAGGTCAAAGGCGGTTTCCTCGACCACATCCAGCACGATACGCTCGCGCGTGCCGCGCCCGGCGGGGGGCATCCAGCGGCCAAGGTCGGT
Organism: Paracoccaceae bacterium; assembly: GCA_023254015.1. Classification (GTDB taxonomy): domain Bacteria; phylum Pseudomonadota; class Alphaproteobacteria; order Rhodobacterales; family Rhodobacteraceae; genus Tabrizicola_A. Next base: position 2,796 of record JALQYS010000547.1, on the reverse strand, counting down.
GGCGGCGATCACCGGATCAAGGCCCAGCGCATCGGCCACGGCCAGCGCGCCAAGGCCGTTGGCGGCAAAGTGGCGGCCGGGCGACATGACCTTGTAAAGCACGGGCCGGCCGGCGCGGCTGGCCTGCACCACGGTGGCGGCATCGCCGATCTTAACCTGACCCAGACGGTAATCGGCCCCGGCGCTTTCGCCAAAGGTCAGGACGCGCGCGCCATGGGCGGCCGCCTTTGCCAGAAGGATGGGCGAGACGGCCAGATCCACGGGCAAAACGGCGGTGCCGCCGGGTTCAAGCCCGTCGATGATGGCGGCCTTTTCATGGGCGATGCCCTCGATACTGTCAAAGGCCTCAAGATGCGCCGGGGCGACGGTGGTGATCATCACCACATGCGGGCGGGCCAGACGTGACAGGGGCGAAATCTCGCCAGGATGGTTCATACCGATCTCGATCACGGCGAAATCGGCCTCGCGCGGCATGCGCGCCAGTGTAAGCGGCACGCCCCAATGGTTGTTGTAGCTGGCCTCGGCCGCATGCACGCGCCCCTGCCCGCCCAGGACCACGCGCAGCATCTCCTTGGTCGAGGTCTTGCCGACCGATCCGGTCACGCCCACGACGCGCGCCCTGGTCCGCGCCCGTGCCGCCCGGCCCAGATCCTCCAGCGCCTGCAGGACATCGGCCACGACGAGAAGCGGAGCGCCCGAGGAGAGGCCTTCGGGAACGCGGCTGACCAATGCGGCGGTTGCACCCTTGGCAAGCGCCTGCGCCACGAAATCATGACCGTCGCGCACATCCTTCAGCGCCACGAACAGATCGCCCGGCTGCAGAGTGCGGGTGTCGATCGAAACACCGCTGGCCTGCCAGGCGGCGGTCGACCGCCCGCCGGTGGCGGCAACGGCCTCGGTTGATGTCCACAAAGCCATCAGATCACCCCATCCAGTGCAGCCACGGCAATGCTGGCCTGTTCCACATCGTCAAACGGATAGACCTGCCCCTGAATGGTCTGCCCCGTTTCATGCCCCTTGCCCGCGATCAGCAGCGCATCCCCCGGCCCCAGCGCATCGACGCCCATCAGGATGGCCTCGGCGCGGTCGCCCACCTCGTTGGCATCCGGGCAGGCCGCCAGAATTGCGGCGCGGATCGCGGCCGGCTCTTCCGAGCGCGGATTGTCGTCGGTGACAAACAGCACGTCGGCATGGGCGCGCGCCGCAGCCCCCATCAGCGGGCGCTTGGTGGTGTCGCGGTCGCCGCCTGCCCCAAAGACGATGACGATCCGGCCCATCACATGCGGGCGCAGCGCCTTGAGCGCGGTTTCGATGGCGTCCGGGGTATGGGCGTAATCGACATAGACCGCCGCACCGTTCTTGCGGGTCGCCGCCAGTTGCATGCGCCCGCGCACGCCGGTCAGGCGCGGCAGCACGGAAAACACATCGCGCGGCGCTGCGCCGGCACCGATGGCCAGGCCCGCCGCCACCAGCACGTTTTCAGCCTGAAAGCCGCCGACAAGGTTCAGATGCACCTGAAACGGCTCGCCCTTCCAGTCAAAGCGCAGATCCTGCCCCGTAGCATCAAAGCGCTGGCCGCGCAGGCGGATGTCGGCGCCCTCGGCGCTGCCGATGGTCAGGGTATTCAGCCCCCTGCCCTGCGCCAATGCCAGCATCTCGGCCCCGCCCGCGCCGTTGAGGTTAAGGACCGCCACGCCCTCATCGGGCAAGAGCCGGGTGAAAAGGCCCGCCTTGGCCTCGGCATAGGCCTCCATCGTGTGATGATAATCCAGATGGTCCTGCGTCAGGTTGGTAAACCCCGCGGCGCGCAGACGAACGCCGTCCAGCCGGCGCTGGTCAAGCCCGTGGCTGGAGGCCTCCATCGCGGCATGGGTGATGCCGGCGGCGGCGGCTTCGGACAGCATCGCGTGCAGGGTGATCGGGTCCGGGGTGGTGTGGCTGGAGGGAGCCTCCCACGCGCCCTCGACACCGGTGGTGCCGATGTTGATGGCGGCATGGCCAAGCGCCATCCAGATCTGGCGGGCAAAGGTGGCGACCGAGGTCTTGCCATTGGTGCCGGTGACGGCAACCATGCAGGCAGGCTGGGCGCCGAACCACAGCGCGGCGGCATAGGCCAGGGCCTCGCGCGGGTCGTCGGCGACGATCAGGGCGGCGGGGCTGCCCGCCAGCGCCTCGGCCGCCAGTTTCGCGCCGGCGGCGTCGGTCAGGATGGCGGCGGCCCCCAGGCGCAGCGCCGGGCCGATGAACTCGGCCCCATGCCAGCGCGCGCCGGGAAGGGCGGCAAAGAGCATCCCTTCGCGCACCGCGCGGCTGTCGACGGTCAGGCCCGAAATCAGCGGATCGCGGCCCGCGCGGGCGGTCAGGCCCAGGTCTGAAAGATGCTTGGCCTTGCCCGTAGCTGCCATGGTGTCCCCCAAGGTCTATTGCTTGACGGCTGTTAGCCCATCGAGGGGTTGCGGTGCAATGGCCGGACGCATCCCCAGAAGCGGCGCGGTCCGGCGCACGATTTCGGCGGCCACGGGCACGGCCGTCCAGCCGGCGGAGCGGCGCACTTCGGGGCCGGTACGGTCAACCGGTTCGTCCAGCGTGACGATCAGCACATATTTCGGCGCCTCGGCCGGAAAGACCGACGCGAAGGTGTTGATGACCTTGTCATCGTAATAGCCGCCGCCGCGTTTGGGCTTGTCTGCGGTGCCGGTTTTGCCCGCGATGGCATATTCGTCCATCTTGGCCATCGAGGCGGTGCCATCGGTCACCACGCGGCGCAGCATCATCACCGAATCGCGTGCCACCTGT
>JALQYS010000461.1 GCA_023254015.1 Paracoccaceae bacterium | reverse complement strand
GCAAGGCGAGAATCGGGATGACGGCCAACATCGGAATCACGGCGATGTCTTGCGTCAGCAGCACCGAAAAGGCCGAGCGCCCGCCCGGCGTGCGCATCAGGTTCTTTTCCGACAGGGTTTGCAGCACGATGGCGGTGGAGGACAGTGCCCCCAGCATGCCGCAGATCACCGCCACCTGCAGGCTTGTGCCCAGGGCCAACAGCCCCACGGCCAAGGCCACGGCCGTCAGCACCACCTGCGCGCCCCCCAGGCCCAACAGCTTGTGGCGCATGTCCCAAAGGGTGCGGGGTTCCAGTTCCAGCCCGATCAGGAACAGCATCAACACCACGCCAAACTCGGCAAAATGCTGCAGGTTGGCGGTTTCGGCCCCGGCAAGGCCGAAGATCGGCCCCAACAGGATGCCCGCCGCCAGATAGCCCAGAACCGAGCCAAGCCCCGCGCGCACGGCAAGCGGCACCACCAGAACGGCGGTTCCAAGGTAAAGCGAGGCCTGCAGCAGAAAGTTTTCCATGTATCCTCAGATCGGCAACGGCGCGTCGGCCTTGAGTTGGTCCATCACGATCTGGCTTTGCACGCGGGCAACGGCCGGATGGGGCAGCAGGCGATCATGGATCAGCCGGTTCAGCGCCGGCAGATCCGCGCACCAAACCCGCAAGAGGTAATCCGCCTCGCCCGTCAGCGTCCAGGCCGAGATCACCTCGGGCAAGGTGCCGATCAGGCTGGCAAAGCTGCGTGCCGGTTCCGGATCATGGCGCACGAATTGCACCTGAACAAAGGCCTGCACCGTCAGGCCGACACGCGCGGGGTTCAACCGCGCGGCATAGCCGGTGACAAAGCCCTCCGCCTCAAGCCGCTGGCGGCGGCGGGCGGCCTGGCTGGACGACAGGTTCAGCGCCTCGCCCAATTCTAGCGCCGTCAGCATGGCATTGGCCTGCAACAGGGCCAGCAACCGGGAATCAGTGGCATCCAACATGCGGAATTTTCGCGTCCTTTTGGGGCTTTGTGCAATGGTCGCGCGTCATACCAGGATAGGCAAGCGTAGAACGCGCAAATGGCGCATCACAAATGCGCTACAGTCTGTTGACGCGCAACAGGGAGGTTCGCCATGGGTCCGTTTCCACATTCCGCACCGAAAGCCAGCATCTCGGCGGCCAATCCGGCAGGCACGGATGGGTTTGAATTCGTCGAATTTGCCCATCCGCAGCCGCAAGAGCTGCGCGACCTGTTCGCCCGCATGGGGTTTGAACTGACCGCGCGCCACAAGACGCGGGATATCGAACTGTGGCAGCAGGGCGATGTGACCTACATCCTGAACAACGATCCCGACAGCCACGCCGCGCGTTTCGTGGCCGAACATGGGCCCTGCGCGCCCTCGATGGGCTGGCGCGTGGTCGATGCCGCCCATGCCTTCGCCCATGCCATCGCCAAAGGGGCGACGCCCTATGAGGGCGCGGACAAGGCCTTGCCGGTTCCGGCCATTGTCGGCATCGGGGGCAGTCTGATTTATTTCGTCGACCAATACGGCGAGGGCCGCCACCCCTATGCCGGTTTCGACTTTGTCCAGTCGCCAAAACCGCGCGGGGTGGGGTTCCACTATCTCGACCACCTGACCCATAACGTCCACAAGGGCAACATGGACACCTGGTTCGATTTCTACAGCGGCATCTTCGGCTTTCGCCAGATCCGCTTCTTCGACATCGAGGGCAAGTATACCGGCCTTTTCAGCCGGGCGTTGACCAGCCCCTGCGGCCGCATCCGGATCCCTGTGAACGAGGACCGGGGCGAGACCGGGCAGATCGTGGAATATCTCAAGCGCTACAAGGGCGAGGGCATCCAGCACATCGCGGTGGGCTGCGATGACATCTATGCCGCCACCGACGAGATCGCCGCGCGCGGGTTGAAATTCATGCCCAAGCCGCCGATGACCTATTACGAGCTGTCGAAAACCCGCGTTGCAGGCCATGACGAGCCGCTGGAGCGGCTGGCGAAACATGGCATCCTGATCGACGGCGAGGGCGTGGTGGATGGCGGCGAAACCCGCATCCTGCTGCAGATCTTTTCGAAAACCGTGATCGGCCCGATCTTCTTTGAATTCATTCAGCGCAAGGGCGATGACGGCTTTGGCGAGGGCAACTTCAAGGCGCTGTTCGAATCCATCGAGCAAGACCAGATCGAACGCGGCGTGATTGCGGCCCAGTAACCCTCTTCGCAGGCCTTCGGCCGCTCATCGGGGCCTTCTCCGACGAGCGGTCGCAAGACCGACGAGGAGGATCAACTTCTGGGCAGCGACAGGGTCATCAGCCGCGACCCTTTCTGATAGCGCACCTCACTGGCGGTGATCGCCTGGATCCGGCCGCCGTCAACACTGTCGCCGACCTTGACCTTCTTGTAACGCCCACCAGAGGTGCGGATCATCGCATAGCGATTGGAGGGCGAGCCGTAGACCCCGATCAGCGCCGTCTTGTCCAGCGCCAGCGCGTTCTTGAATGTGGCTTGCTTGGCCACCGAGCCGCTTTGCTTGCCAGAAGGGACGGCAACCTCGACATCGGGCTCTGCCTCTGCCTCGGCTTCGATGTCGCCATCGCGTCCGCGCCCGGCAGATTTCGACGGTGATTTCGCGGCCGGTTCGGCCTCTGGCACGGCCGGTTTCGGCTTGGGCGCGACGGAATTCAGGGACGCAAGCGAGGCAAGCTGCTCGGGTTCGGGGGCAGGCTGCGGGTCGGGTTCCGGCTGGGGTTCGGGAGCGCGGATGGCCGCGGCCACGGCGGCCTCGACGGCGCGGGTCAGATCCTGGGGGCGCGGCGCGGGACGGCGGCTGATGGCGATTGCCATCGGGCTGGTCGCCGCGTTGGCCTGTTCGGCCTGTGCGGCCAGGCTGGCCGAGGCGGCAGCGGAGGCGGCCCGGGCGGCCTCACCGGCAAGGAGAACCGCCTCGGGGCGCGGCAAGGGGCGCTTGCCGGCAAGGCGGTTGTCATTGACGATGGCGGTTTCGGGGGCGGCTTCGTTCAACTGGACTGCGGGCGCAAGGCCCTCGGGGCGCGCCTTTGGGCGAAACCCGGCAAGGCCCGGATCGGCGCCAAAAGTCGCCTCCGGTGTCAGCGCGCCGGTCGCCTCGGCCGGCGCGGCAGCCGCATCGGCAGGCGTTTCGAGGGGTGTTTCAGGGGCCGCTTCCGGGGCTGCCGCAGGCGTTGCGGGGGCCAGACCCTCAGGGCGCGGTTTCGGCACCACGGGCGGCTTGCCAGCCACAAGACGAACGCCTTCGGGCGTGACGATTCCCTCAGGCGTCGGGACGATCAGGCCCTTGGCATCAAATTGGTAGACCGTGCCAAAGGGCGGTGGCGGGGCCTGTGCCGTTGGCAGGGGATCGCCCTGCGCGGCGACCTCGGGCAGGGGCAGCGGGGCCGGGGCCGGGGGGGCCTGATCGCGGGCCGCAAGCTGGATGTCATCGGCCCCCAGCGTCGGCAGCGCTGCTTCGAGAGGGGCCGCTTCGAGGGAGGCCGTTTCGGGGCTTGCCGGTTCGGCCGGGCTGGCCTCTGGCACGGCCGTTGCCTCCTCCACCGCTGCGACGGGCGCGTCGCCGGTGGGGGTCTGTGCCGTGGCCTCGGGGTCAGCCAGGGCGTCGATGCCGTCGGCCAGCATTTCGTCCTCGGGTGCGGGCAGGGGGCTGGCAAGCTGCGTGTCGCCCTCGCCGGTAGAGCGGAAGGCGAGGCTGGTGGACCAGGCGGCAAGGAGCGCCAGCACCAGCAGCAGAACGGCCGTCAGGATCAGCCCCAGATACCGGGGCTTGCCGCGCACGGGGGCGGGCCTGCGGCTCAGGCCACGGCCAAGCCCGGCATCAGGTTCGGCCGTCGCCGCCTGCCGGACCGCCCCGGCGGCCTGTTGCGCTGCATCGGCGGCGGCCGGCCCTGCAACGGGGGCCGCAATCGGGGTCTTCTTCTTGCGCGTGCCCGGGATGCCGGGGGCGGTGACCAGCGCGCCCAAGCCGCGCAGACCACTGCCCTTGGCCTCTTTGGGCACCACGGGTGCCGCTGCCGTCGGCCGGTTCAGCGGCGGGCGTTCGGCCCTGGGGGCCGGGGCAGCGACCAGCGGCTTTGCCGCCGCGGGGCGCGGAACGGTCGGGCGCGGCGGGGCCTCGGGCGCCCGGGCCGCAAGCCCGCCATCCGCCGAGGCCCTGCGGCTGGCAAAACCCATTGCAGGGCTGTAGCCCGGCATCGGCGGCACTTCGTCAGGAACCGAAAGGTCAGAGACCGGAGGACCGGACACCGCATGCCGCGATGACGGGGCGTCATCTTCGACATCCACCGCCATCGGAGCTTCCGCCGCCTCGGCGCCGGTCTCGGCCCCAAGGCCATTCAGATCCCCGGAAAGATCGTCGGACAGATCCTCGGGCAGGTCGCCGATGGACTCGTCAGGCAGGGCTGCAGGCGCACGGAAAGCGGTGGATGCGGGCTGTTCGTCATCGGCCAGCCCGAAGATCGGCGCCTCGCGCGGCGTCGGCGCGGCCGGACGGGCGGGGGCCGCAGGGGCAGGCGCGGCCCGGTCCTCGACGCGCGGGGCCGGTTTGACAAAGCCGGTCATGTCATAGCGCGGAGCCTTGACCTTGGGCGGCCGCGGTTCGGCGCGTGGTGCGGGCGGCTGGGGCGCTGGGGCCGGGATCTCGGGCTCTGGCACGGGTTCAGGTTCGGGCTCGGGTGCCGTTTCGGGTTCCGGTTCTGGCAACTCCTCTGGCCCCGGCTCGGCCAGAACCGACACGCGATCGGGTTCCGGCGCGGTGGGGGTGCCGGTGGCATAGGTGAAATCGAACTCGGGGGCCGCCTCGGGGGCGGCGACCTCTTCGGCCAAGGGCGCGGCCTGCGGCACGGGTTCGGGGAGGGGCAGGGCCTCTGCCTTGGCCGGTGGTTCGGCGGTCTCGGCCGGGGCGGGTCTGGGGCTGATCGCAACCTGAACCCCATCACGCTCGACCGTCTCGCCCGGGGCCAGAAGGCTGGCGGCCTGCGACGTCAGCCCGAACCAGGGCTCGGCTCGAAAGCCCTGCGCCGGGGCGGCGACAAAGGCCACCGGGTTGAAGCGGTGCTCGCGGGCAAAGCCCTCGGCCTCGGCCAGGGTTTCGCGGGCGACCACGGCCACGCGCACCTCGCCGTCCACCTCTTCCCAGTCGAAGATCAGGTCATCGACGTCATAGGGCGTGCGCCCGTGCAGCGCGCGGCGGATCTGGGCAAGCCGCATATCCTCTTCGGGGCCGGGCGCATCGACCGAGGTGACCAGAAGCTGGTCGTCGGGCAAGACGAGCTTTGTCGCCAGGCCCCGCGGGCTGAGACCCAGCGCCGTGGCCCGCAGATAAGACAGCGCCGTGGGCAGATCGGGTTCATCCAGCGGGACGCGGCCCACCTGCTGCCAGCCGCCCGGGGTGCGGTGCAAAAGCGTGACGGCATCGTTACGGAAGTCGAGGGCAAAAGCTGGTTTCATTCCACGCATCTAACATAGGGGACGGGACCGCGAACATGCGCGCGGTCGCTTTGGCCACTTCCTACAGCAGGTTTTTGCCGAAAGAAAGAAAAGCCGGCGGGAATTGCGCCGGCCCGGCGCCCGGCCTGCGGCTTTTCGCCAAGACGGTCGCCCGATTGCGCGACGGGTGGAAAAACCGCTGCAAATTCCCCCCGTGATCGGACAGGATCCGGCTTGTGCCGGGCGCTTGCCGCCCTCATCTGTGCCCTGCAGCCCAACGGAGGTATTTTCCATGCGCGCGTTCAAAGCCCTTGCCCTGTCCACTGCCCTTTTCCTGCCTTTTGCCGCCCCCGCGCTGGCCGAGGCCACGATCACCGTGACTGGCGAGGCCTCGATCGCCGCCACGCCCGACATGGCGACGGTGTCGCTGGGGGTGACGACCGAGGGGGCGACCGCGGCCGAGGCGATGGCCGCCAATTCGGCCGCCCTGACGGCGGTGATCGACCGGCTGAGCGCCGCGGGCATCGCCGAACATGACCTGCAGACCGCGAACCTGTCGCTCAATCCGAACTGGACGGGCTATGAGGAGGGCGGCACGCCGCGGATTACCAACTATATGGCGATGAACATGCTGAACGTGCGGGTGCGCGATCTGGCGGGCTTGGGCGCGGTGCTGGATGCCTCGATCGCCGACGGGGTCAATACGTTGAACGGGATCACCTTCGACCTTTCGGCCCCGCGCCCGGTGCAGGACGAGGCGCGGCGGACGGCGATGGCCGATGCCACGGCCAAGGCCGAACTTTACGCGCAGGCGGCGGGGGTGCGGCTGGGCAAGATCCTGTCCATCGCCGAACAGGCGAATTACGGCGGGCCGATGCCGGTGTTCATGGAGGCCAAGGCCGCCGCGCCGGTGCCGGTGGCGTCGGGCCAGATCGCGCTGCAATCGCAGGTGACGGTGGTTTACGAGATCGCCGACTGAACCGGCCGGCTCGTCGAGCGCTGGCGCGCACTCCTCGCAGACGACGCGTGCACGACGTGCCCGAGGAAAGACGGAAAGGGCCGCCCGGTGGGGCGGCCCTTTTGCGTGTCAGGATTTTGGTCTCAGGCCAGGGCTTTGGTCATCGCCTGATCCAGATCGGCGATGATGTCTTCGACATTCTCGATCCCGATCGACAGGCGCACCACATTCGGCGGGGCACCGGCCGCGACCTGCTGTTCGGGCGTCAGCTGGCGGTGGGTGGTCGAGGCCGAGTGGATGATGAGGCTGCGCGTGTCGCCAAGGTTCGCGACATGGCTGAACAGCTTGACGTTGTCGATCAGACGCACGCAGGCGTCATAGCCGCCCTTCAGCGCAAAGGTGAACAGGGCGCCCGCGCCCTTCGGCACGATCTTTTTCGCCCGCTTGTTATAGGGGCTGGATTTCAGCCCGGCATAGGTGACGTATTCCACCCGCGGGTCTTTCTCCAGCCATTCGGCGACCTTCTGGGCATTGGCCACATGACGCTCCATCCGCAGGCCAAGGGTTTCGATGCCCATCAGCGTGTAATGCGCGCCCTGCGGGTTCATCGTCATGCCCAGAT
>JALQYS010000456.1 GCA_023254015.1 Paracoccaceae bacterium | reverse complement strand
GTGCTGGCCGGGTTGCAGCCAGTCGCCCTTGATGAGCGGCGCCGTCGCCATGGTGGCCGAGCAGATCACATCGGCCTGTTTCACCGCCGTTTCCAGATCGTCGGCCACGGGCAGGCCCATCGCCTCGGCCGCGGGGCGGCTGCGGTTCCAGACGGTAAATCGGGCCTCCGGGAAGATGCTGGAATAGGCCTGCACCATCGAGCGTGACACGGCCCCGGCGCCGACCAGCAGGAAGTTCTTCGCATCCTTCCGCGCCAGACGGCGGGCGGACAAGAGGCTGTCACCGGCGGTTTTCCATTTGGTCACCAGATGGAAATCGACCAGCGCGGTCAGGATGCCGGTCTTGTCGTCATAAAGCGTCACCGAGCCGTTGATAGTGGGCAGGCCGCGCTGGGCATTTCCCGGCACCACGGTAGCCACCTTGACGAGAGCGCCCAGCCCATCGATCCAGGCGGCGCGGTCAAGGATGGTGTCGGGGCCGCGATAGACGAACAGATCCTTGATGTCGGGCTTGGGCAGGCGGTGACCTGCCTCGAAAGCATCCAGAAGCCCGGCCCAGGTCAACAGGCTTTCGGCCTCTTTCGGAACGATCTCCATGGTCATATCCCCGCCTCTTCCCTTGTCAAAAGCCCTTCGGCGACCAGCCGCGCGGCCCAGCCCTGCCAGCTTTCGAACTGATGCGTCCGCCAGCCGCGCCGCGCCGCCGCCGTGATGTTGTCGGCCCGGTCATCGGTAAAGAGCAGGCTTTGCGGGGGCAAGGCGCAATCGGCCTCGAGCATTTCATAAATCCGCGGATCAGGTTTGATGACCCCCATCCGCCCCGAGACATAAAGCCGGTCGAAGTCGGTCAGGAAATCCATTTTCGGCAGGGCTTCCTCGAAAGAGTATTTGCCGAAATTCGTCAGGGCAAAGACAGGCACACCCTTGGCGCGCAGGGCCCGCTGCAGCGCGATCGAACCTTCGATGCGGGGGCTGGCCAGTTCGATCCAACGGTCATACCACAGGCGGATTTCGGCCCGCCAATGGGGATAGCGGTCAGCCCAGTCGTAGATGGTTTCACGAAACAGCTCTCCGCTGTCGACCAGATCGTTCATGTGGTGCAGGTCAACCTCGGCGAAGAGGGCGCGGCGGCGGTCCTCTCCGATCACGCGGTCATAGAAGGCCTCGGGCTGCCAGCGGGTCAGCACATTGCCGACATCAAATATCACCGCTTGGGGCTGCGACATCTTCGACTTTCCTTCTGACCGTTTCCCGCCACAGCGTATAAAGACCCGCGCCGCAGATAAGGGCAATCCCCGCCCAGGCGGTTTCATCCGGCCAGGTGCCGAACACCACGACACCCCAGAAGATTGCCATGGGCATGCCGACATATTCGAACGGCGCGACAAGGGCGGCCTCGGTGGTGCGATAGGCCTGACTCATCATCAGCCCGCCGATGCCCACGGCCAGCCCGGTGGCGGCAAAGGCCCACCAGTCGCCCACGGGGGGCCAGTGCCAGGGGCGGAACAGGAACTCCCATGTGCTGCCGGGGGCCTGGGCCAGATGGCCGTCGCCTACGAACAGGCCAAAGCTGGTCGAGACCAGGATGAACCCGCATTGCACATAGAAATTCAGCGTCATCGCGCTTTCTGTGTCGCGCATGCGGCGCGTCATCATATGGCTGGAGGCATAGCAGAAAGCCGAAATCAGCACGAGGATCGCGGCCGGCTGGATGATGCCGTCGCCCGGGCGCGTCATGATGATGACCCCCAGAAGGCCCACCGCAACGGCGGCCCAGCGGCGCGGGCCGACATGTTCGCGCAAGAGGACTGCAGACATCAGCGTGACGAAGAGCGGCGCGATGAAGGCGACCGCCACGGCATCGGCCAAAGGCATCAGCGACAGGCCGACGAAATAGGTTACGTTCGACACCATCACGATCGACACCCGCACCGCATGCGCCCCGATCCGCCGCGTGCGAATCTGCCGCAGGCCGCCGGCCGACCAGGCCATCACGCCCAAGACCAGCGCCATGCCGATGAAGGCCCGGATCAGAATGACCTGATGCAGCGCGTAAGATCCCGACAGCTCCTTGATCGCCAGATCGTTCATCGACAACGTGATGCCGCCGCCAAGCGCCAGAAGAATGCCGGTTGTGTTCGATTTCGGATGTGCGCTCATGGGGTTAGTTCAAGGCGGTCGGCAGGCGGGAATCTGTCTTGGCCGCGACATGGGGTGGCGGCTTTGACCAAATGGCTGGGTCGTGGCGACGGGTTTCCTCTGGTGTCGTGCTTTGAAGGCGCAGATGATGCGCCACAGCCAATCTGCCCGGGCGCTTCCAAAGGATACTCGTCATGAGGGCAGGGGGATGGTATCAGGTGTGTCGACACAGCGACGACAGGAGGGCGCGATGCGTTTCAAGGACAAGGTGGTGATCGTGACGGGCGGGGCGGGGGGCATTGGTTCGGCCATCTGCAAACGCTTTGCCGATGAAGGGGCGCAGGTTATCGTGACCGACCTTTCGGCAGATGGGGTCAACGCCACGGCGGCCGCAATCCGCGAAAGCGGCGGCAAGGCGCGGGGTTTTGCCAGCGATATCTCCACCGAGGATGGCTGCAAGGCGATCATCGCCGATGTCATCGCCACCGAAGGCCGGATTGACGTGTTGTGCAACAATGCGGGCATCAACCGCCGGGGCAACCTTCTATCCCTGACGGCAGAGGATTGGCGGGTTTCCTTTGCCGTCAATGTCGATTCCATGTTCCATCTGTGCCATGCCGCCATGCCGCACATGATCGCGCAGGGCGGGGCGGCGATTGTGAACACCGCGTCGCAATGGGGGCTGCATCCGGCGCCGAACCATATCGCCTATAACGTCACAAAGGCGGCCGTCGCCAGCTTTACCCAGAACCTTGCCCGCGATTATGCCCCTCACAAGGTGCGCGTGAACGCCGTCTGCCCTGGCGAGATTCACACGGCCATGCTGCAGGCGGGGATGAAGCGGTCGGGCCGCACCAAGGCTGATCTTGATGCGCTGGTACCCTTCGGCCGCATTGGCGAGCCCGAAGAAGTGGCAGCGCTGGTGGCGTTTCTGGCCTCGGACGAGGCGGCGTTCATGTGCGGCTCGCTGGTGGAGATCACCGGAGCGCAGCCGGTGGCATAGGCCATGCATCTGGGGTTCATCGGCACGGGCACCATCACGGCGCATATCGTGCGCGGGCTGAAGGGGTCGGCCCTTGCCGATTGGCCGGTCACCCTGTCGCCCCGCAGCGCCGATGTGGCGGCGGCTCTGGCGCATTTGCCCGGGGTGACGGTCGCCGCCGACAATCAGGCGGTGATCGATGCCGCTGATGTGGTGGTGCTGGCCGTGCGTCCGCAGGTGGCGGCCGAGGTGCTGGGCGGTTTGCGGTTTCCTGCTGAACGCCCGGTCATCAGCCTGATCGCCGGGCTGTCGCTGGGCGATCTGGCGGCCCTGACCGGCGCGCGCGACATCTGCCGCGCCATTCCGCTGCCGTCGGTCGAAGCGCGGGCCTG
>JALQYS010000486.1 GCA_023254015.1 Paracoccaceae bacterium | reverse complement strand
CGTCCTGCGTCTGTTCCGGTGAGGCTTCGCTATCCTCGGATTCCTGTTCCTCTGAGCCTTCGGATTCGGGCGCTTCCTGATCTTCCTGCGCTTCGTCGCCCGAGTCCTCGTCCTCGGACTGGTCGGGGTCGTCGCCCAACTGGTCGCCATAGCCCAGATCGGCAATCACCTGCCGGGCCAGCCGGGCAAAGGCGGCCTGATCGGCCAGAACATGGTCAAGATTGTCCAGCGTGCCGCCGGCCTGTTCCTCGATGAACCCGCGCCACAGGTTCATCACGTTTTCCGCCGCCTTCGGCAGCTCGCGCCCGGTGGCCAGATGGCGCACCAGATAGCCCGCGGCCACCGACAGCGGTGCCTCGCCGGGCGAGGTCAGGCTGCCATAGCCCTTGCGGTCGGCCTCATGGGCGATCTTGGCGTCGATATTGGTCGCGGTGCCGGGCATGGCCCGCGCGCCCACCGCCTCGCAGCGGGCGACTTCCATCGCGTCATAGATCTCGCGCGCCAGCGGGCCGGTCGGGGCATAGCGGGCGGCAGTGGCGTCATTGTGATACTTGCGCCGCAGGGCAAAGGCATCGGCCGTGCCGCGGGCCAGAAGAACCTCGTCCCGGGTCATCCGTCGGCTGACCTGCGGCAGGCGCACGCCTTCCTTGGTCATGCCGGCAGGGTCAACCGAATAGGTGACCGTCATGTCCGGATCATCGGCCATGACGCGGGTGGCCTCGGCGAGCGCCTTCTTGAACGGATCCGCGGGGTTGTCAGTGGGTTTGGTCATGTGCTTGCCCCGTTCGCGCCTGTTGCTGGCCGCCCCCCTCCCATCCTCCCCCGCGAGGGAGGAGGAGGCGCCCCTTGTCGCAGGTCAGTTCCATATGCAATCCCCGCGTCCCCCTCCCGCCTTTCTGGGGGAGGGAGGGGGAGGGGGGTTACTTCATCGCCATGCTTGCCGCGCTTTCCGGCAGTTCCTCACCAAAGCAGCGCTGGTAGAATTCGGCCACGGTCTGACGCTCCAGCTCGTCGCATTTGTTCAGGAACGACAGGCGGAAGGCATAGCCCACATTGCGGAAGATCTCGGCGTTCTGGGCCCAGTTCAGCACGGTGCGCGGGCTCATCACGGTGGAGAGATCGCCGTTCATGAAGGCCGTGCGCGTCAGGTCGGCGACGGTGACCATCTGGCTGATGGTCTTGCGGCCCTTTTCGGTGTTGTAATGGGGGTTCTTGGCCAGAATGATCGCCGCTTCGGCATCGTGGCTCAGATAGTTCAGCGTGGCCACAAGGCTCCAGCGGTCCATCTGGGCCTGGTTGATCTGCTGGGTGCCGTGGTAAAGCCCGGTCGTGTCGCCCAGACCCACGGTGTTGGCCGTGGCGAAAAGCCGGAAATAGGGGTGCGGGGTGATGATTTCGTTCTGATCCAGAAGCGTCAGCTTGCCATCGGTTTCCAGCACGCGCTGGATCACGAACATCACATCGGCCCGGCCCGCATCATATTCATCGAACACGATGGCCACCGGGTTGCGCAGCGCCCAGGGCAGGATGCCTTCGTGGAATTCCGTGACCTGCTTGCCATCGCGCAGCTTGATCGCGTCCTTGCCGATCAGGTCGATCCGGCTGATGTGGCTGTCAAGGTTGACCCGCACCGTGGGCCAGTTCAGCCGCGCGCCGACCTGTTCGATATGGGTCGACTTGCCGGTGCCGTGATAGCCCTGGATCATCACCCGGCGGTTATAGGCAAAGCCCGCCAGAATGGCCAAGGTGGTGTCGGGGTCGAACTTGTAGGTCGGATCGATCGCCGGAACGCGGTCGGTCGGTTCGGCAAAGCCCTTGACCTTCATGTCCGTGTCGATGCCAAACACATCGCGGACCGAGATTTCTTCGGTGGGTTTCATCAGCATCTCGGCCATCGTCCTTGTCCATCCATTCCGCGCATCGGGCGCGCGCCTGCCAACCGGTGAAGTTGTGGAACATAACGCGGGGGGCTGCAAGAGCCGGACGCGGCGCTTTTCGCGCCAAGGCCGGCCAATTCCGACATGAACGGTTTTCGTCCGGCTCAGGCTGGCCGCGGCCGGGGTGCGGATTGGTGCCGGGATGTGGACAGTCTGCCATGGCGCGGCTAGGGTTCGCGCAATGCCTTGTTCAGTCCGTATTGCCCGGAGCCCCGCCTTGGTTCGCCCGAATTCCGTCTCCGCTTCCCCCCCGACGCCAACCCGCCCCGCCCAGCCGCCCAGCGCGCTGGTGCAGGCCACCCATCGCGCCCTGGAAGAGGTGATCTCGGCCCCCCAAAGCGCGCAAACGCTGAACAGGGCCTTGCGGCTTTTGGCGAAATGGCGGGCCGAGGTGGTGGCCAATACGCTGGCAAAGCGGGCGGGCGGCCGCGTTCTGTCCGGTCCCTTCCAAGGGATGGAATATGCCCCGACCGCCGCCGAGGGGTCGCGCTCGGCCCGGATGCTGGGGGCCTATGAGGCCAGCCTGCATCCGGTGATCGAGGCGATCATTGCCAAGGCCCCGTCGCTGGTCATCGATATCGGCGCGGCCGAGGGCTATTACGCCGTGGGGCTGGCGCGGCGCTTGCCGCAGGCCCGGGTTCTGGCGCGCGACACCAATCCCAAGGCGCAGGCGCTGTGCCGGGCGCTGGCGGCGGCCAATGGCGTGGCAGATCGGGTTGCGGTAGGCGGGCTTTTTGACCATGCCGATTTCGCGCTTTGCCAGACCATGCCTTCCGTGGTGATCTGCGACATCGAGGGCGCCGAGGCCGACCTTCTGGACCCTGACCGCGCGCCTGGCCTGCTGCAGGCCGATGTTCTGGTGGAATGTCACCCCGGCATGGCCGCAGGCGTGGTCGACACCCTGACCGCGCGCTTTGCGCCCAGCCACCACATCACCCGCATCGGGCGCAAGCTGGACGACAGCGCCCTGCCGGACTGGATGGAGGAGCTCTCCGACCTTGACCGGCTGATCGCCCTTTGGGAATGGCGCAGCACACCCACCCCCTGGCTCTGGATGGAGAAGACATGACCACCGCCCCGAACAAAAGACCGCAAAACGCGGCGATCTGGTATGCGCAGGACGGGTTTGACCCGGCGGCCAAGGGGATCAACGGGCGGCGGGTGGCGGGCGAAAGTTTCTTGCGCGGCTATCTGCGCCATGCCGACGTGGATGAATTCGTGATCCTGTCCAAAAAGCCCGAAGAGGCCGAGCCGGTGCGCGCGCTTGCCGCCGAGCTGCGCCCCAGCGTGCCGGTGCGGGCGGCCAGCCTGATGCGGCCGACCTCGATCGCGCCGGTCGAGACGGTCTTCTACCCCAGCCCCAACTATGCCGCCGAGGCCTGGCGGCGCGCGCCCTATGGCACGGGGGCCTATGCGCTGTCAGGGATCACCCACACCACCTCGACTCAGGCGGTGATGGAGGGGTGGCTGAACCTGCGCGTGGCGCCTGTGCAAGAGTGGGACGCGGTGATCTGCACCTCGCAGGCGGTGCAGGCCAGCGTGCGGTTTCAGCTGGATCTGATCGACGATCACCTAAAGCGCCAGCTTGATGCCCGGCTGACCCCCCGCCCGCTGTTGCCGGTCATTCCCCTGGGCATCCATTGCGACGATTTCACCCCCGATCCGGCGGCGGGGCGTGCCTTGCGCGACAGGCTGGGCGCGGCCGAGGGCGATGTGGTCTTTACCACCATTGCCCGGCTGACCCCGCATGAGAAATTCGACCCCCTGCCGATCTATCTGGCCATGCAGGCCGCGCAGCGCAAACTGGGGGCGGGGCAAAAGCTGCATATCGCCTTTTGCGGCATCTTCCGCGAGGAGTATTCCCGCAAGGTCTTTGTCGAAGGCGCGCGCCGGCTGATGCCGGATGTCGGCTTTGCCCTGCTGGACGGGGCCAGCGCCGATGACCGCCGGCAGGCGCTCTCGGGGGCCGACGTGTTCATGTTCCTGATCGACAACATCCAGGAAACCTTCGGCCTTGCCCCGATCGAGGGGATGGCCGCCGGTTTGCCGCTCCTGGTGTCCGACTGGGACGGGATGCGCGACACTGTCACGCCGGATGTGGGCTTTCGCATCACCAGCCGCTCGCTGCCCGGGCCGCATCTGGCGCAAGAGGCGCTGCGCTATCAGGGGGGCATCGACAGCTATGTGCAATATTGCTCCCTGGCCTCGGCCATGACCGAGATCGACATGGGCGAGCTGACGGCGCGCATCCTGGATCTGGCGCAGAACCCCGGCCTTCGGCGCCGGATGGGGGCGGCGGGGCAGGCGCGGGCGCGGTCTGTCTATGACTGGGCGCAGATCGTGCCCCAGATGCAGGCCCTGTGGGACGAACAGGCCGCCCGGCGCCGCAAAGCGGCCTCGCATCGCTATCCGGCCGATGCGCTGGCCATCGCGCCGTCGCCCACCGCGCTCTTCGGCTCTTACCCCACCACGCAGGGCGGCTTTGCCGGGCAACGTCTGGTGGCGCGTGATCTGACCGGCCGCATCGGGCCGGCCGAGATGATGGACCTGCGCGATTATGCCGGGGTCAAGCGGGTCTTTGCGCCCAAGGCACAGGTGCTGGCGGTGTTTCAGGCCGTCGAGGGCGCCGGGGCACAGGGCACCGATCTGGCCGCGCTGGCCGCGGGGCTGAATGCCGCCCCGCTGATCGTGGAGCGTATCCTGATCTGGCTTTTGAAATACGATTTCATCCGCCG
>JALQYS010000345.1 GCA_023254015.1 Paracoccaceae bacterium | reverse complement strand
CTAAGCAATGATGAAGGGAATCGCAAGAGGCAGACGGAAGCGGGGGTTTCACACCCCCGCACCCCCGTGGGATATTTGCGCCACGTTGAAGAAGGGGTTCCGTCGCTTTTGAGGGGGAAATCTGTCGCTTTTGGCGGTCATGCGCCGCTTTTCCGAGGCGGTTTTCGCCGGGTTCGGCGCATAAGGGGCAAAATCAGCTTTCGGAGGCTTATCATGAGCGATGTTGCAGCAGGGCGTCGGGCCCGGGGTGGTGGCGGATCGGCGCGGCGGGCGGAACGGACGGCGGTGTCGTTCGAGACGGCCCGCTTCATTCAGCGCAATATCCCGAATTTCGAGATCCTGAACGAAGAGGCGCTGCAGATCATCGAGCACAATGCCGAGACGGTGCTTGAGGAAATCGGCGTCAACTTTGTGGAGAACGAGGCGGCGCTGCAGCGCTGGCGCGAGGCCGGGGCAGATGTGCAGGGCGAGCGGGTGCATATCCCGCGCGGTCTGGCGCGCGAGCTTGTCAAGACCGCGCCCAAGACCTTTACCCAGCACGCGCGCAACCCCGAGCGTTCGGTGGAAATCGGCGGCCGCAACCTGGTGCTCGCCCCGGTTTACGGCCCCCCCTTCGTGCATGACGCCAAGGGCGGCCGCCGCTATGCCACAATCGAGGATTTCCGCAATTTCGTGAAGCTGGGCTACATGTCCAAATGGCTGCACCATTCGGGCGGCACGGTCTGCGAGCCGACCGACATTCCGGTGAACAAGCGCCATCTTGACATGCTGTTGGCGCACATGACGCTGTCGGACAAGCCCTTCATGGGCTCGGTGACCGAACCCTCGCGCGCGGCGGATTCGGTCGAGATGGCAAAGATCCTGTTCGGCAATGATTTCGTTGACCAGAACACTGTGATGACCAGCCTCATCAACATCAACAGCCCGATGACCTTTGACGGCATCATGATGGGTGCGCTGGAGGAATACGCCAAGGCCAATCAGGCCGCGATCGTGTCGCCCTTCATCGTGGGCGGTGCCATGGCGCCGGTGACGGTGGCGGGCACGCTGACGCAAGTGCTGGCCGAGGTTCTGGCGGGGGTGTCTTATTCCCAGCTGATCCGCAAGGGTGCGCCGGTGATTGCGGGGGCCTTTGTGACCTCGATCGACATGAACTCGGGCGCGCCGACCTTTGGCACGCCAGAGGCGAGCCACATCACTTATGGTGTGGGCCAGCTGGTGCGCCGTCTGGGCCTGCCCTACCGTTCGGCCGGGGGGTTCTGCGGCTCCAAGCTGCCCGATGCGCAGGCGGCCTACGAATCGGCCAACAGCCTGAACATGGGCCTTCTGTCGGGCGTGAACTTCATGCTGCACGCCTGCGGCTGGCTGGAGGGCGGTCTGGTGTCGTCCTACGAGAAATTCGTGATGGACGCCGACCAGCTGGGCGCGCTGCACCATCTGGCGCAGGGCGTTGCCGTGGACGAGAACGGCCAGGGCATGGATGCGATCCGCGAAGTGGGCCCCGGCGGCCACTATCTGGGCTGCGCCCATACGCAGGCCAATTTCAAGACCGCTTTCTGGCGCTCGGACCTCTTGGACTACAAGCCCTATGAGACCTGGGCCGAGGAGGGGTCGCGCGACACCATGGCGCTGGCCGGTGAGCGGGTTCAGAAGATGCTGGCCGACTATCAGGCGCCGCATCTGGACGAAGGCATTCGCGAGGGGCTGGAGGCCTATGTCGCCCGCAAGAAGGAATCGATGCCCGACGCCTTCCTCTGATTGGTTCGGGAATCGAAACAGAAAGGCCCGCCGTATCCCGGCGGGCCTTTTGCATGTCACATCGCCAGACGGCGCGGCAAGAGGCGCACTTCGGCCATCATCGCGGCAAGAATCTCGATATGGCGGGCCACCGGATAGGAGATGTCGCCGGTCTGCCGGCGGCGTTCCAACCGCTCTTCCTCGGCCAGAAGTTCGGGCAAAACCCGCTCGGGAGAGCCGGAAACCGCCACCAGACGCCGCAAATCCCGGTCACGGCGGTATTCGGGCAGGCCAAAGCGCGCCGCATGGATCAAGAGACGCGGGCGGCGCAGATTGGCAAGGGTGGTGCGGAAATCGGTCATGGCAGCCTCCGTTTGGATCAGGACTGCACCCTAACACCACGCAACCTTACGTTGCGCCTTCGCGGAGATTGGCGCGCGATGGTTACCAGTTTGTTTAAGAATTCGAAACAATTATCCAAATCACCGTCGAAATTAACACTCGGGTAAGAAATGCCACTCAGGGTTGACATGCTCCCCGTGACCTTCTCAACGCCGACTGTCGAACGAGCCCGAACCATGCCCCGATCCGCCCCCCGAACCCTGACTGGTACCCCGTGCGATCGCCGCCCGCTGCCTGACTGGATTCCCGAGGCGGTCCGGGTCTATCTGGACCACACCGCCGACGGGCTGTCGTTGCGGGCGCTGGCGCGGCGCGACGGCTGTCACGCCTCGACGGTGCTGCGCATGGTCCGACGCTATGAGAAACGCCGCGAAGACCCGCTTTTGGACGAGGCGCTGGATGCGCTGGTCCGTGGGCGGTCCGACCGGCGGAAAGACCCAGCCACGAAGGAGCCCCATCCGATGACCGCCCCCCTGCGCCCCCAGCCGGGCCATGTCGATGATGTCACCCTGAACCGCGAGGGCCTGCGCATCCTGCGCCGTCTGGCCGAGCCCGGGGCCCTGCTGGCCATCGCGCCGGACATGGAAAAGGCCGTTGTGCTGCGCGACCTGCCCGACGGGCGCTGTGCCCGCCTCGCGGTGGTGGACCGGGCCGTGGCGCAGGCCTTCGTGCTGCGCGACTGGATCACCTGCCGCAAGGCGGGACGGGTGTCGAATTATGACATCAGCGGTCCCGGCAAGGCGGCGCTGAAACGGATGATCGAGGCGGAGGATCAGGCGCGTCTGGCCAGCGGCATGGCCGAGGCACCGATGGCCTTTGCCGATCAGCACCGGATCTGGGGCGAAAAGCTGGTGCAGACCGAGGAAGGGCCGCGGCGCGTCCGGCACAATCTGGCCGAAAGCCCGGTCACCGTTCTGGGCCGCCGGCGCGAAAAGGACGGCCGGCCCTTTCTGGAGCCCGGTCTGGTCGAAGCGGCCGAACGCCTGCGCGAGGATTTCGAACTGGCGCAGATGGGCCCGCGGGTGGCGCAGAACTGGGAACGCTTCCTGACTGGCGGCGATCGGGGCGGCTTTTCCAATGAGGCCGGTCTGGCACAGGGCCCGCGCGCCGCGCGCGACCGGGTGGCGGCGGCGCTGCGTGATCTGGGGCCGGGCCTTGGCGATGTGGCGCTGCGGGTCTGCTGCTTTCTGGAGGGCATCGAGGCGGCCGAGCGGCGCATGGGCTGGGCGGCGCGATCGGGCAAGATCGTCTTGCGCATTGCCCTGCAGCGGCTGCGGCGGCACTATGACGAGACCTATGGCAAGCATGGGCCCCTCATCGGATAAGCAGATCGGATCGGCAGATCAGGTGGCGATATAGCGGTCGCGGCGGTGGTTGATGGCCAGAAACAGGTTGAACACCACCGCCCCGGCAAAAGACCACAAAAGGGGGCCAGTCTCCAGCATCAGGGCCGAGACGGCGAAGAGGGCCACGTCAAAGGCCAGTTGCGCATAGCCCGCCGGAAAGCCGGTGCGGTCCTGCAACATCAGCCACAGGATCGAGACGCCGCCAAAGCTGCCGCCATGGCGCACCACCGCCAGCGCGGCGATGCCAAAGAGGATGCCGAACAACAGCGCGGCAAAGGCCGGGTGGATCTGGGAAAACCCAAGCCAGCGCGGCAAAAGGGCGGTCAGCCCCGACAGGGCCGCCAGGGTGATCAGCGTCTTGACCGCAAACCGCGCCCCCATCCGCCGCCAGCCGAACCAGAGAAAGGGCAGCGACACCGCGAAATAGACCGCCGGAAAGGGCAGGGCAAAGCCATAGGCGATCAGCGCCGCCACCCCGGTCGTCTGGCCCGCGACAAAGCCCATGAAGGTCAGCACATGCATGCCGACGGCGGCCATGCAGATGCCAAAGCCGATGCCTTGGACGTCCTCGATCAGGGAATGGTGGGCGGGATCGGTCATATGTCAGCAATACTGACATATTTCCCCTTGCGCAAGAAAAAAGGGCCCGAGGTTTCCCCCGGGCCTTTTTCAACGTCGCGCGGGTCGGGCCTTAGCCCAGCCCTGTCTTAGCCCTGCAGGGCCTTGTTCAGATATTCGTCGACCTTTTCCAGATAGCCCATGGTCGTCAGCCATTTCTGGTCGGGGCCGACCAGCAGGGCCAGATCCTTGGTCATCCAGCCATCTTCGACGGTCTGCACGCAGACCTTTTCCAGGGTCTCTGCAAAGCGGGCCAGCGGAGCGTTGTTGTCCAGCTTGGCGCGATGCTTCAGACCACCGGTCCAGGCAAAGATCGACGCGATCGAGTTGGTCGAGGTCTCCTTGCCCGCCTGATGCTGGCGGTAGTGGCGGGTCACGGTGCCGTGGGCGGCCTCGGCCTCGACGATCTGGCCATCGGGCGTCATCAGGACCGAGGTCATCAGGCCCAGCGAGCCAAAGCCCTGCGCCACGGTATCCGACTGCACGTCGCCGTCATAGTTCTTGCAGGCCCAGACATAGCCGCCCGACCATTTCAGCGCCGAAGCCACCATGTCGTCAATCAGGCGGTGTTCATAAGTGATGCCGGCGGCCTTGAACTTGTCGGCGAATTCGGCGTCGAACGTCTGCTGGAACAGATCCTTGAAGCGGCCGTCATAGGCCTTGAGGATGGTGTTCTTGGTCGACAGATACACCGGCCAGCCCTTCAGCAGGCCATAGTTGAAGGAGGAACGGGCGAAATCGATGATCGACTGGTCCAGGTTGTACATGCCCATGGCCACACCGGCGGCGGGGGCGTTGAACACTTCCTTTTCAATGACCGACCCATCTTCGCCGACGAATTTCATCGTCAGCTTGCCCTTGCCGGGGAAGTGGAAATCGGTCGCGCGATACTGGTCGCCAAAGGCGTGGCGGCCGATGACGATGGGCTGGGTCCAGCCGGGAACGAGGCGCGGCACGTTCCTGCAGATGATCGGTTCACGGAAGATCACGCCGCCGAGGATGTT
>JALQYS010000480.1 GCA_023254015.1 Paracoccaceae bacterium | reverse complement strand
GCGCGTCAGGGTCTACGTCCAGTTCATATTCGCGGGCGAGATCGGCAAGCACCTTGCGGGCGCGGCTGATTGAGGTGTTCAGCATCGGGCCATCCTCGGCCCCAAGGATCACGTTTTCCAGCACGGTGAAATTCTGCACCAGCTTGAAATGCTGGAACACCATGCCGATGCCGGCGCGGATGGCGCTCTGGCTGTCGGGGATGGAGGTCAGCCTGCCGTCGATGAAGATCTGCCCGGCGTCAGCCTTGTAAAAACCGTAAAGGATCGACATCAGCGTCGACTTGCCGGCACCATTCTCGCCGATGATGCCGTGGATCGTGCCCTTGGGCACGGCAATGTTGATGTCCTTGTTGGCCTGAACCGGGCCAAAGGCTTTGGAAATGCCTTTCAACTCGATGGCATACTGGGCGTCGCCCATGCGCAGCTCTCCCCCGATCGGATGTGCGGGCCTGTCCGCTGGATGCGGCTTCGTTCCGGGGCCCCTGAGGAAAAGTGCCGCGCCCGATGGGTCAGGCGCGGCACCGGTCTTGAACCTTTTCAGGTCTCAGAAGGTCGCGGCCGGGCAGGTGTTGTCGGCCATGTAGTCGTGCACAACAATCTCGCCCGCCTTGATCTTGGCAGCGGCCTCATCGACCTTGGCCTGCATTTCCGGGGTCACGAGGGCCGCGTTGTTTTCGTCCATCGCATAGCCCACACCGTCATTGGCCAGGCCCATGACATTGATGCCGGGGGTCAGCGCCTCGCCTTCCTTGAAGGCCTCATAGACGGCGTTGTCGACGCGCTTCATCATCGAGGTCAGAACCTTGCCCGGGTGCAGGTAGTTCTGGTTGCTGTCCACGCCGATCGACAGGATGCCTTCGTCAGCCGCCGTCTGCAGCACGCCCACGCCAGTGCCGCCCGCCGCGGCATAGATCACATCCGCGCCCTGCGCCTTTTGCGCCTTCGCCAGTTCGGCGCCCTTCACCGGGTCATTCCAGGCGGCGGGGGTGGTGCCGGTCATGTTCAGCACGATGGTCGCATCGGGGTTGGCCGCCTTGACGCCCTGCGCGTAGCCGCAACCGAACTTGCGGATCAGCGGAATGTCCATGCCGCCGATGAAGCCCACGGTGCCGGTCTTGGAGGCCAGAGCCGCCATCATGCCCACCAGATACGAGCCCTCATGCTCATTGAACACGACAGACTTCACGTTCGGCTGCTCGACCACCATGTCAACGATGGCGAACTTGGTATTCGGGAAGTCAGGGGCGACCTTGTTCAGCACATCACCAAAGGCAAAGCCGGTCATGACAACGGGGTTGGCGCCGGCTTCGGCCAGACGGCGCAGCGCCTGCTCGCGCTGGGCCTCATCCTGCATCTCAAGCTCTTTGTAGGTGCCGCCAGTTTCCTTTGCCCACCGCTCGGCGCCGTTATAGGCCGCTTCGTTGAAGGATTTGTCGAACTTGCCGCTCATGTCAAAAATGATGGCCGGTTCGGCAAGGGCTGCACCCGCCGTCAGCGCGACGGTGGCGGCAGCGCCCAGCAGGTTCTTCATCAGGGTCATGGATGCTCTCCCGGTTGTAACGTTTCTCACCCTTCCGTCATGGCCGCAGCGGCCGGAGCGCAGGGATCGACCACAGTTTAGGTCGGAAGGCGCACAAAGGGTCAACAGGAATCTGTGAAGTGTCAGCGCCGCTTGGGGTTTCCTCCGCGCGCTGACCAATTGGCGGAAAATTGGTATTATATTGGCTCGCCCAAGGTTCTGACCAAGACAAGGGCATCTTCGCGGCGGCCATCCGGGGCGTGATAATAGCCCCGACGCTGGCCCGCCGCCGTGAATCCCGCCGCAGCGTAAAGCGCGCGCGCCACCGCGTTCGAGGCGGCGACTTCCAGAAAGGCTGATTCGGCCCCGCGCGACCTGGCCTCGGCCAGAAAGGCGGCGGTAAGGTGGCGGCCCAGACCCGCACGCCGCCGATCGGGCGCGACGGCGATGGTCAAAAGCTCGGCCTCGCCCGCAACCACCCGGCCCAGCACAAAGCCACCCTCAACTGTCAGGACAAAACACAGCGGGCTGTTCAAAAGCTCGGCAAATTCCTCCTGCGACCAAGGGCGCGGCATGCTGAAACACAGGGCATGCAGCCGGGCCATGGCTTCGGGCGTCATGGGGCCACCGGATCGGGCAGGATGACGGGGGGCGGGTCGGCCGGCGGGGCGGCATCGGCACCCCGCAGATAGAACGGGGCTGGGCGAGGCTGCGGCAAAGGGCGGACCGCGGCGATTTCCGCCATGGCGCGGGTCAGCGGCATGGCGGGGGGCAAGGCCCCCGCACCGGCGGCGCTGCCAGTCACCCGCGTAGGATGGGCAATATTGCCCATCCTACAAAGCGAAGCCGGTTCAGCCCCCTCAATCGCAAACGTCTGAACGTAAACCTCATCACGGCGGGCGTCCTCGATCACTGTAATCGGTCGCGGCAACCCATGGGCCAGCGCCTCTAGCCGTGACACGCCGATCGCAGGCCGCCCCGAAGCCAGCGCCAAACCGCGCGCGGCCGCGACGGCGATCCGCACGCCGGTAAAATTGCCCGGCCCGGTGCCAACCGCGATGCGGCCAAGGTCAGACCATCCCAGACCCGCCTTGGCCAGAAGCTGGTTCAAGACCGGCAAAAGATGCTCGGCCTGCCCCTTGTCCATCGCTTCCAGATGGTGAAGGACCTGACCATCCGCCAACAGAAGGCAGGCCTCGATCCACGGGCCCGCCGTATCAAAAGCCAGAACCGGCAAGGGCTCAGGCGGCAACCGGACGCACCTCGGTCACCTCGGGGATATAGTGACGCAGAAGGTTTTCGATGCCCATCTTCAACGTCAACGTGGACGAGGGGCAACCAGCGCAGGCGCCTTTCATGTGCAGATAGACCACGCCGCGATCAAACCCGTGAAAGGTGATGTCGCCGCCATCCTGAGCCACCGCCGGCCGCACGCGGGTATCCAGCAACTCCTTGATTTGCTTGACGATGTCACCATCCGGCCCGTCATGGGCCTGATGCGCGGCGGCCTGCTCGCCCTCGATCACCGGCGCCCCGGACTGGAAGTGCTCCATGATGGCCCCGAGGATGGCGGGCTTGATATGGCCCCAATCCACCGTATCGGCCTTGGTCACGGTGACAAAGTCCGTGCCAAAGAACACGCCCGTCACGCCCGAGACGGCAAAGATGCGCCGGGCCAACGGCGACTTGACCGCTGCCTCGACGCTGGGAAAATCGGCCGTGCCAAGGTCCAGCACGGTCTGGCCGGGCAGGAATTTCAGCGTTGCCGGGTTCGGCGTGGATTCGGTCTGGATGAACATCTGCTTATCTCCGACTATTCAAGTCAGATATGCGCTCCGGGCGACGCAGAGTCAAGGTTCGGGCAGGTCACCCTCGGGCATTACTCAGGCAGGTCGTAATAGCCGAAAAGTTGGTCCAGAGCCTGTTGCGGCCCTGTCACCCGACCTTCGGACAAGGCCGGAGCCGTCGCCGGCACCCTCGCCTGTTTCGCAGAATAGTAGGCCAGGCCGGGAACTTCCGTGGCCTCGAAAACCTGATGGCGAAGATGGACAGTCATGATCTGCTTCCTTGCTTGCCCCCCTCCGCAGCGCAGTAGCAGAAAGCAGACGGCAGCGGCAGCGCTGGTTTTGCACTTTCCCTATTCGACCAGCGCATGGCTTGTCGTGGCGATGAGGCCGGACAAGCCCTGCTTGGCCGGCCTCATCGACAGCCTGTGGATCAGAGGAAGTCGCCCTCGTCTGCCTGATCCCGATCTTCGTCGGCCCAGTGATCGTCGTCGTCACGACCGCAATCAAAGCTCTTGCCGCCACCGGTCAGCGAGTTGAAGAAATCGGCGTGACACTTGCCGGCATCGTCTTGATCCTCATCGCCTCGTGCATGCTGGTCCCGGCCATGGCCATCCCCCTCATGATCGCCGCAGCCATCGTCGCCCTCATCATCAACCTCTTCGACGGGACCGGACTCTTCGTTGCCGGTGAAGTAGTAATAGGTCTCTTCACCCGACCGGGCGGTGATGGTGGCCTTGAAGATCACCTCCTTGGGGTCGACATCCGGGTTCTCGGCTGCCACCTGATCGCGCGCCTTGGCCAGATAATCCTCGAAGGTCTTGGTGTCGGACGTTCTGCCGATCGGGATGTTGCTATCAGTGATGCCGTCGCTCTCGTAGTCGACGGCAAAGGTGATCCCCGCCGTGTCGGCCGGGATTTCAGGCCAGCCCGTGGCCAGCGTGCTGCTGCCAGTGCCGGTGTCGTGCTGCTGGTATTCCCGATCCTTGTCGTGATCGTCGTCGTGATCCTTATCGTTGTCATGGTCACGACCCTCGTCGCGGCCGAAATCACGATTGCCGCCAAGCCAATCCCTGGCGCCATCGGCATGACCCGACTTGCCGAAGGAGAACAGCCCAGCGTCCTTGAGCCCGCCGAAGAAACCGCCCTTGTCGCCCCCGAAAGCACCCGCGCCATCCTGCCCCGCAGAGCTGCCGAAAAGCCCGATGGACTTGCCAAATCCCGAAAATCGAAAGGTCACAACCACACCCCGTGAAACGTTCAGCCCCCGCCTGGGCGGTTACGGCATTTCGCCTGCAAATCGCCACAGTTTTGACGCAAACAGTCCGTTGTCAAAGCGAACACAATCAGCCCGCCCGCTGTCAGGATCAGGGGGCGTCCGGGATTTCAGGACCGCAGGCTGCCCGAAAGCGATCAGGTGATGCTTTCCAGACGCTCCTTGCTCATCTCACCGGGGACAATGGTGATCGGAATGGGCAGGTTGCCGGAATTCCGCGACATCTGGGTGACGAGGGGGCCGGGGCCGGACTTGTCGGTGCCAGCGCCCAGAACCAGAACGCCAATTTCCGGATCATCGCGCACCTGCGCCAGAATTTCGGCCGCCGGATCGCCCTCGCGAATGACCAGCTCGGGGTTGACGCCCTTCTTGTCGCGCATCCATTTGGCGAAAACTTCAAAATGCGCCTCGATCCGCTCGCGCGCCTCGGCCCGCATCAGGTCTGCCACGCCAATCCAGCCCTGGAAATCCTCGGGCTTGATGATGGACAGGATTTGAACACCCCCGCCTGTGCGCGCCGCCCGCAGGGCCGCAAAGCGCATGGCGTTCAGGCATTCTCGGCTGTCGTCCAGCACGACCAGGAACTTGCGCATGATCCTCCCCCTCCAGCCGATTATCGCGGAAGGGACCGCCTCTGGCAAGGCTTGGCCAGGTCCCGGAGTTTTTGAAAACTCCGGCCCGGAAAATACCATTTTCCGGACCGATTTCTGCGCAGAAATCGGGGCCTTACCGGTTGGAGGCCGCCCAATCCCAATAGAGAGCCCGCGCCCGGCTGGCCATGGCGTGCGAGGTGTAGACGGTGTCGTCGAACCGGCTGACGCGGGTGACCTTGTTGAAGTTGCCGGTCAGGAACACCTCATCCGCGGCGTGAACCTCGTCAAAGGTGATGACCTTTTCCACCACCTCGACCCCGTCGGCCCGCAGGTTGCGGATATGGCGCGCCCGCGTCAGACCGGCAAGGAACGTGCCGTTCGGAATCGGGGTGAACACCACGCCATCGCGGACGATGAACACATTCGCCGTGGCGCTTTCGGCGACATTGCCATTGGCGTCGGCCACCAGCGCATTGGCGAAACCCTTCTTCCGCGCCTCGGCGATCATGCGATAGTTGTTGGGGTAAAGGCACCCTGCCTTGGCGTTGGTGACATTGTCGGCCAGCACCGGACGGCGAAAGCTGGTGGTGGTCAACGTCGTCGAATTGTCGGGCGCGGACATCGGGATTTCCTCAAGACACAGCGCAAAGCCGGTGTAATCCCGGTGAGGGCCGAGGCCATAGCCGTCATCCTCGACGCCCCAATACATCGGACGGACATAAAGGGCGGCCCCCTTGTCATAAAGCTTGAAGCCTTCGCGCGCGATGCCTTCGATCTCCTGGGCTGCCATGGTGGGTGTCAGGAGCATTGCCTCGGCCGAACGGTTCACCCGGGCGCAATGCAGGTCCAGATCGGGCGCCATGCCATCGAAAAAGCGCGCACCGTCAAAAACGGTAGAGCCCAGCCAGGCCCCATGATCGGCCGCCCGCATGACGGGAATGTTGCCCTCATGCCATTTGCCTTCGAAAAAGGTGCGGATATTGATGCCCGATGCCATTTGTGCCTCCCGTGAACGGGCTAGAGTTAAGCAGGGCTGGGAACCAAGGGAAAGGGGGCGTCGGCACTTTACCGCGCCGGGCGTGCCAAAGCGGGCAAGGTGCCGGGCGCGCGCGTTCTTCTGACAGGTGGATGGGAAAGCGGGGGCACAGAACGGGCCGAGCCCTTGGGGCATCCTGTCAGGGCTCATTGTGTTTTTCTTGACGGATCGCCCGCTTCAGGCTGTGTTCACCAGCATCAGGGCTGCGCGACGGAAGGTGCTGTTCAATTGGGTGCGGA
The DNA here is from genome assembly GCA_023254015.1 of Paracoccaceae bacterium. Lineage (GTDB taxonomy): Bacteria > Pseudomonadota > Alphaproteobacteria > Rhodobacterales > Rhodobacteraceae > Tabrizicola_A. Next base: position 827 of record JALQYS010000480.1, on the reverse strand, counting down.
TGGCCTCTTCGACCCCGACATCGCCCATCGCCCTGTCCATCACCGCAAGCCAGTCTTCGGCATCCTGCGTGCGGATTTCCACATGGGCGTGGATCTCGCGCAGGTTCATGTGACCATGGCGTTCATGGTAATAGCGCCGACCACCGAGGAAGCCGCACAGAAACTCGAACTGGGCGGGGCGGACGTGGCTCAGCCCATGGCCCTGCAGGTGCATGTCCATGATCGCCTTCCCCTGGGGAAGGGTCTCGATCAGGTCATAGAAATGATCCACCAGCATATGGACCTTTTCCTCGCCGCCCATCCGGTCAATCATCGGTTCCATGGCAAACCTCCCGATTTCTTCGAAGAAATCGGACCGGAACCTTCAAAGGTTCCGACCCGGAATTTTGCAAAATTCCGCGCCCGCTCAGCTTTGCGGGCGGGTCTTTTTCGGGTCGTAATGCGACAGCGGCACGATCACGGCCGGCAGGCGCTTTTGCTGACCATCAAGCTTGCCGACCTCCAGCGCGGTGCCGACCGCGGCATGGGCCACATCCACCCGCGCCAGCGCGATATTCTTGCCCAGAAGCGGCGAGCGCATGGACGAGGTCACCACCCCCACCTGCGCCCGGCCGACATGCAGGCAATCGCCGTGACCCACATCGACGTTGCTGTCGATGTCGAGCCCCACGAATTTTTGGATCGGGTTTTCCTTGCGGCGGATCAGCGCCTCACGCCCGATGAAATCATCGGTCTTGGTCTTGAGCGGCACGGTAAACCCGATGCCCGCCTCGAACGGGTCGGTCTGATCGCTGAAATCATAGCCGGCAAAGATCAGCCCGGCCTCG
>JALQYS010000307.1 GCA_023254015.1 Paracoccaceae bacterium | reverse complement strand
GCGGGCAGGCCCTGGAAGGCGATGCGCTCGCCCGCCATGTCCAGCCAACGGTGCAGGTGCTGGTTTTCCGGGAAGAGCTTCTTCATCGCCGCGTCGGTTTTGCGGATGTCCTCGGGGTCGCCCGAGAGCGCAACCCAGCGGAAGGGGCCGATGCCCTTGCAGAAGAGGGGCCGGATATAGGCGGGCACAAAGCCAGGGAAGGCGAAGGCGTTTTCCAGCCCCTCGTCCTGCGCCACCTGCCGGATGTTGTTGCCGTAATCCAGCGTAGGCACGCCGGCGTTCCAGAAATCGACCATCGCCGCGACATGGGTTTTCATGCTGGCCCGGGCGGCTTTTTCAACCGCCTTCGGGTCGGTCTCTTGCTTGGCGCGCCATTCGGCCACCGTCCAGCCCTGTGGCAGGTAGCCATGCAGCGGGTCATGGGCCGAGGTCTGGTCGGTCACGATGTCGGGGCGGTGCCCACCGGCCCTCATCCGGCGAACAAGTTCGGGGAACACATCGGCGGCATTGCCCAGAAGGCCGACCGATTTCGCCTCGCCCTTGGCGGTCCATTCGTCGATCAGCGCGAGCGCCTCGTCCAGCGTCTTGGCCTTGGCATCAAGGTAACGGGTGCGTATGCGGAAATCGATGCGGGTTTCGTCGCATTCCACCGCCAGACAGCAGGCCCCGGCCATGACGGCGGCCAAGGGCTGTGCGCCGCCCATGCCGCCAAGCCCGCCGGTGAGAATCCATTTGCCCTTCAGATCGCCGCCGTAATGCTGGCGGCCGGCTTCGGCAAAGGTCTCATAGGTGCCCTGAACGATTCCTTGCGTGCCGATGTAGATCCAGGAACCGGCGGTCATCTGGCCGTACATCGCCAGACCCTTCTTATCGAGCTCGTTGAAGTGCTCCCAGGTTGCCCAATGCGGCACGAGGTTCGAGTTGGCGATCAGGACGCGCGGGGCGTCCTTGTGGGTACGGAATACGCCCACCGGCTTGCCCGATTGCACCAAAAGCGTCTCGTCGTCGTTCAGCGTCTTCAGTGTGGCGACGATGCGGTCGAAATCCTCCCAGGTGCGGGCGGCGCGGCCGATGCCGCCATAGACCACCAGCTCATGCGGGTTTTCGGCCACATCGGGGTGCAGGTTGTTCATCAGCATCCGCATCGCGGCCTCGGTCAGCCAGCTTTTGGCGGTGATCTCGGGGCCGGTCGGGGGATAGATGTCGCGGGTGTTGTGACGGGGGTTCATGGGGAGCCTCGGTTTCAGGGGCCGTTAGTCGGCGAGTTGTGGCATGTGGGTTTGGGTGGCGGCGACCAGCGCGCCCGCGCCGATCAGCCGGGCGGCGGTGCTGATGTCATCGGCCATGTAGCGGTCATCCCCCAGCGGTTGCACCTCGGCGCGCAGCCGGGCGATGGCGGCCTGAAGGGGCGCGGAGGTGGGCAGGGGCGCGCGGAATTCGACGCCTTGGGCCGCACACAGTGCCTCGACCCCAAGGATCACGTTCAGGTTCGCCACCATCCGCCCCAGACGGCGCGCGCCATGGGCGGCCATGGAGACATGGTCCTCCTGGTTGGCGCTGGTGGGGGTGCTGTCGATCACCGTC
>JALQYS010000471.1 GCA_023254015.1 Paracoccaceae bacterium | reverse complement strand
GGGGATCTATGACTGGGGCTTTCAGTCAGAGCCCGAGCCCTATCTCGGCGGTCGCCGTCTGGCCACGCCGCGGGGCAAGGTGATCGGCGGGTCTTCGTCGATCAACGGCATGGTCTATGTTCGTGGCCATGCCAAGGACTTTGACACGTGGGAAGAAATGGGCGCGCAGGGTTGGTCCTATGCGGACGTCCTGCCCTATTTCCAGCGGATGGAAACCTGGCACGGCGACAAGGACGCCGGCGGCAATGACGGCTATCGCGGCACCAATGGCCCGCTGCATATCAGCCGCGGCCCGCGCAAGAACCCGCTGTTCAACGCTTTCATTCAGGCAGGCCAGCAGGCCGGATACCCCGCGACGGCCGATTACAATGGCGCCCAGCAGGAAGGCTTTGGCGCCATGGAGGCGACCATCTGGAAGGGCCGGCGCTGGTCGGCCGCCAATGCCTATCTGCGGCCGGCGTTGAAAACCGGGCGGGTGCAGCTGGTGCGCGCCTTTGCCAAGCGGGTCGTGATTGAGCAGGGCCGCGCCGTGGGCGTCGAGATTTCTCGCGGCGGGCAGGATGAAGTGATCCGCGCCAATGCCGAGGTGATCGTGGCGGCCTCGTCGATCAACAGCCCCAAGATCCTGATGCTGTCGGGGATCGGCGATGCTGCACATCTGTCCGAACATGGGATTCCGGTTGTGGCAAACCGCCCCGGCGTTGGGGCGAACCTGCAGGATCACCTTGAAATCTATATGCAATTCGCCAGCACCCAGCCGGTGACCCTGTATAAATACTGGAACCTCTGGGGCAAGGCCGCCATCGGCGCGCAATGGCTGTTCACCAAGACCGGCCTTGGTGCCAGCAACCAGTTCGAGGCTTGCGCCTTTATCCGCACCCGCGAGGGGATCGAATATCCTGACATCGAATATCACTTCCTGCCCATCGCCGTGCGCTATGACGGCAAGGCTGCGGCGGGGGGGCATGGATTTCAGGTGCATGTCGGGCCCATGCGGTCGAAATCGCGCGGATCGGTCACGCTGCGTTCGGCCAACCCGATGGACGCGCCGAAGATCCTGTTCAACTACATGTCGCACCCGGACGACTGGGACGAATTCCGCCGCTGCATCCGCCTCACTCGCGAAATCTTCGATCAGCCGGCGATGAAGCCCTATGTGAAAAGTGAAATTCAGCCGGGGCGGGCGCTGCAAACCGACGCCGAGTTGGATGCCTTTTTGAAAGAACACGTCGAATCGGCCTACCATCCCTGCGGCACCTGCCGGATGGGCCGGGCGGATGATCCGATGGCGGTGGTCGATCCGGAATGTCGGGTGATCGGGGTTGACGGCCTGCGGGTGGCCGACAGTTCCATCTTCCCCCAGGTGACCAATGGCAACCTGAATGGTCCCTCGATCATGACGGGCGAAAAGGCCAGCGACCACATTCTGGGCCGCCGCTTGCCGAAATCGAACCTGCAGCCGGTGATGGCCGCGAAGTGGCAAACGCAACAACGCTGAAAAATCAGGCCTTTTGATCCTTGTCAAAGTCAGCTTTTCCCTGGCTGATAGACTGGACATCAACAAGAAGAAGGAGACACGCATGTCACACAAGCCCCACAGCCTCGCCGAGGAATTCCCGGAAAAGGCCAACAAGATCAGCGCCTTGAAGGAGACCGACGCGCATTTTGCCAAGCTGGTGGCCGAGTATAACGAGTTGAACGAAAAGGTTTACCGTGCCGAGAACCGTCTCGATCTTCTGACCGAAGAAGAGGAAGAGCATCTGCGCAAGGCGCGGACGCACATGAAGGATCACATCTGGCAGCACCTGAAGTAATCAGGGCGCAAACCGTCAGGAAAAGGGGGCCATTCCGGCCCCCTTTTTTTCAATCGGCGATGTCGTAAGGCAAAAGTCCGCGCCGGTCGGGGTTGACGCGCAGCCGCCGCTCCAGCGGGGGCACGGAACGCTGATGGCAATCATGCCGCTCGCAGATCCGGCAGGAAATGCCGATGGGCTCGAAGCGGCCCTTCAGGTCAAGCCCGTCGGAATAGACCAGACTGGCGGCGTGCGTGATCTCGCAGCCCAGACAGATGGCATAGCGGCGCACCGGGGCCAGAAAGGCCCCGCCGGGTTTCGACACGTCGCGCGCAAGACAAAGATAGCGCACGCCATCGGGCGTTTCGGCCAGTTGTCGCAGGAAATGCCCCGGCGTTTCAAAGGCGCGGTGCACGTTCCACAAGGGGCAGGCCCCGCCGAACCGGGCGAATTGCAGCCGCGTGGCGGAATGGCGTTTGGTGATCGTGCCGGCCTGATCGACGCGCACGAAAAAGAACGGAATCCCCTTGGCCCCCGGCCGTTGCAGCGTCGACAGCCGGTGCGCCACCTGCTCGATCGAGGCGCCGAACAGATCGGCCAGCCGTTCCAGATCATGGCGGGTCTTTTGCGCGGCCTCCAGAAAGGCGCGGTAGGGCATCAAGGCGGCGCCGGCGAAGTAATTCGCCAGCCCGATCTTGGCGATGTCGCGCGCCTCGGGCGTGGTGAAGCGCGCGAGGTCCAGCGTCGCCTCCAGCAATTCGTTCTGCGTTTGCAGGGCCACCTGATACAGCAGCTGAAAGCGCTGGGTCGGGGCGGCGGCGCGGGCCGAAAGCTCCAGCCGGCGGGTGTTGCCATCATAGTTGCGCAACAGGCCGGTGTCGGAAAACTGCACATCCAGACCACGCTTGCGTAGGGCCTCTGCGGCGGTGATCAGAACGTCTTTTCCGTTGGTTGCATTCGATGCGAAATGTTCTGCCGCCCGGTCGATGGCATCGACGTAATTGTCGCAATAGTGAAAAAAGTCGCGCACCTCTTCCCAGGGGCTGGCGCGCAGGCCGGCATCGTCGCGCCCCAGCGCCTCGTCCAGCGAGGCCAGCCGTTCATGGCTTTGGCGATAGGCGCGGTGCAGGTCCAGAAAGGCGCGGGCAAGGGCAGGGGCGTTCGATGCCGCCAGCCGCAGATCGGCCAAGGGCGGGGCCGATTTGGCAAAGACCGGATCGGCCAGCGCCTCACGCATGTCGCTGACCAGCCGTTCGCCTTCGCCCACGGTCAGTTCGGTGACATCCAGCCCGAATTCCT
>JALQYS010000274.1 GCA_023254015.1 Paracoccaceae bacterium | reverse complement strand
CCTGTATGGCGGGGCCGACAATGACACGCTGCTGGGTGGCGCGGGGGCCGATCTGCTGGATGGCGGCACGGGGGCCGATCAGCTTTCTGGCGGCGATGGGGCCGACACGTTGCTGGGGGGCGCGGGCAATGACACTCTGCTGGGTGGCGCCGGGGCCGATCTTCTGGATGGCGGGACGGGCGACGAAAGCTTTGTCATTGCGCTGGGCAGCGATGCCTTTGGCGACACTGTGGCAGGGGGAGAGAACAGCGGCGATGCCGATGTTCTGGACCTGACCGCCTGGGGCTGGGCGCTGACCAATATCACCTATGATCCGCTCAACCCCGAAAACGGCACGGTGGAGTTTCTGGATGCGGCGGGGCAGGTGGTTGGAACCCTGTCCTTTACGGGCATCGAGCAGGTCATCCCCTGTTTCACGCCGGGCACCCGCATCCTGACCGCAAGGGGCGAGGTGGCGGTCGAGGATCTGCGCGCCGGTGACCGGGTGGTGACGCGCGACAACGGGCTGCAAGAGCTGCGCTGGGTTGGTCGGCGCGATCTGTCGCTGGCCGATCTGATCGTCACGCCGGCGCTGCGCCCGGTGAAAATCCCGGCGGGGGCGCTGGGCCAGGGCCTGCCGGTGCGCGACATGAAGGTCTCGCCCCAGCACCGGATGCTGATCGAGGGCGCGCGCGCCGAGATGCTGTTCGCCGAGCCCGAGGTGCTGGTGGCCGCGACCCACCTGACAGGCCTGCCGGGGGTGGCCCAGATCCTGACGGCGGGTGTCAGCTATCTTCACCTCTTGTTCGACCGACACGAGATCATCTGCGCCGACGGCGCCTGGACCGAAAGCTTTCAGCCCGCGATGCCGATGGTGCAGGGCATGGACGGGGCGCAGCGCGACGAGCTGATGGCGATCTTCCCCGAGATCGCGGTAGAGGGCTTTGATTTCCCGGCCGCCCGGCTGACGCTGAAGGCCCATGAGGCGCGGGTGCTGCTGGCCGCCTGAGCCGGCGGCGGGGCCGATTTCTGGCGCAGAAATCGGTCCGGAGTTCGTCACGAATTCCGGCTGGCCCGCCAGCGGGCCCAATCTTCGGGCGTATCAAGGTCGGTCGTGGCATGCTGGCCGGGCAGGGGCACAGAGACAAGCCGCTGCCGGTGACGCTGGATCACCTCGCGCGCGCCCTGATCGCCCGACAGCGTGCTCAGCTCGGCAATCAGATCGGCGGGAAAGCCCACCGGATGGCCGGGCGTGCCATCCTGCGCCGAACCGCGCAGAAGGGCCTCGGGCCGGGTGGCCCAGGCTGCGGTCATCCGGCAGAGGTCGTCGGTGGTGATCTCGGGCAGGTCGCCCAGCACCACCAGAACAGGGGCCGGGTGGGGCAGGGCAGCGATGCCGGCACGCAGGCTGGCCGCCATGCCTTCGATGGCATCGGGGACGATCACCCGTGTAATCGGCAGGGCGTCAAGGCAGGCAGCACGGGCGGGTCGGTCGGGGGACAGGGTGACGGCGACCGGCAGGCCTGTGGCAAGGGCGGCCCGCACCAGCCGGGCCAGTTGCGGCTGGCCGTCGACGGGTTCAAGCAGCTTGTCGCCCCCGCGCATGCGCGAGGAGGAACCGGCGGCAAGGATCAGGATCGTTGGCGTCATGACCGGTTGATGACATGAAAAAAGGGGGGCTGTCTGCCCCCCTTCGCGCGTGCCGCGCACATCCCCCCGAGAGTATTTCGGCCAAGAGGAAAGCGTGATCGGGTTTTGCGATCAGGCGCGCATCCGGCCGCCATCGTCCCAGAGGGGCGCGAGGTGGACGGTGGCGCGGCGGCGTTCGCCGAGGATCTCGATCTCGCATTCCAGCCCGTCCTTCACCGCCTCGGCGGGCAGGAAGCCCTGGGCCACCGATTTGCCGGTCCAGTGGCTGAAGCCGCCCGAGGTGCAGAAACCCACGACCGCGCGGTTGAGCCAGATCGGCTCCCAGGCCACGACATCGGCCTCGTTCGCGTCGACCACGAAGGAAACCAGCCTGCGTTTGGGCCCCGCGGCCTTTTCGGCCGTGGCCGCCGCTTTGCCGATCCAGTCCGCCTCCTTGTTCCAGCGGATGAAGCGGTCAAGCCCGGTTTCGCAGGGCGTGTAGTCGGGGCTGAACTCGCGGCCCCAGCTGCCGAACCACTTGTCCAGACGCAAGCTCATCATCGCACGCATCCCGAACGGGCGCAGGCCCAAATCGGCGCCGTGCTGGTTCAGCACGTCCCACAGGTGGCGGACCGAGTGGATGTCGCAGAAGATTTCATAGCCCAGATCGGCGGTGTAGCTGACGCGCTGCACGATGCAGTTGGCCATGCCGACGGTCATCTTCCTGACGTCCATGAACTTGAATGCCTCGGCCGAGACATCGGATCGGGTGCAGCGGGCCAGCAGATCGCGCGCCTTCGGGCCGGCGATGGTAAAGCCCGAGCGGCTGTCGGAGATGTTTTCGACGGTGACGCCCTCCATCGGGTTCTGTTCGAACCAGCGCGAATGCCAGCCTTGCGCGCCATAGCTGGCGGTCAGCTGGAATTCGGTTTCGCTGAGGCAAGACACGGTGAAGTCGCCGATGATCTTGCCGGAATGCGCGAGCATCGGGGTCAGCGACAGGCGGCCCGGCTTCGGGATCGCGCCCGCCATGATCCGGTCAAGCCAGGCGCGGGCGTTCGGGCCCTTGACCAGATACTTGCCGAAGTTCTGCAGCTCATTGATGCCGACAGACTCACGCACCGCCATGACTTCCTGACGGGTGGCTTCCCAAGCGTTCGAGCGGCGGAAGGTCGGCTCTTCATAGCGCGGCTCGCCGGGCAGGGCGTGGTAGTTCACCACTTCCAGACCATATTGCTGGCCCCAGACGGCGTTCATCTTGTCGAACACCTCATACATCGGGGTGGTGCGGAAGGGGCGGGCGGCCGGGCGTTCTTCGTTCGGATAGCCGACCGAGAAGCGCATCTGATAGTTTTCGATGACCTTCGGCACGGTGTATCCCGGCGACGTCCAGTTGCCAAAGCGCGCCACGTCAAAGCCGCGCGGGTCGCGTTCGACCTCGCCTTCGATCATCCACTGCGCGAGCGCCAGACCCAT
>JALQYS010000221.1 GCA_023254015.1 Paracoccaceae bacterium | reverse complement strand
GCAAGGCGGAAAAGCCGCACCTCCTCGCCCAGAAACATCGCGGCAAAAATGACCACCAGCAGGGGCGCCGCATAGCCGATCGCGGTCACCTCGGGCAGCGGCAGATAGCCCAATCCGGCAAAGCCGAGCCCCATGGCCAGCGTGCCCATCAGCCCGCGCCAGACATGGCCGACAGGATTCTTTGCCGTGAATCCGGTGCGCAATTCGCGCCGCAGCGCCAGCCAGACCACGATCACCGGAATGGCAAAGGCCGAACGGAAGAACACGGTCTGCCCGGCCGGCACATGCTGGGCCGTGGTCTTGATCATCGCCGACATCACGATGAACACCAGAACCGAGGCCAGTTTCAGGGCAATGCCTCGCAGCGGGCGCATCTGGTGGGGCATCCGGGGGTCCATGAACAAGATGTTCCACCCTTTGGCTTTCGCTGCAAGACTTTGCCTGTCACCGACACAATCTGCGCTTGCGGCCCCAGCCGGCATGATGTTCCCTGACCGAAAAGGAGGCCCCCCATGACCCAGATCGCGCCAAAAGCCCCGCTTGCCGACCGGATCGATCAGGGCCGGGGCGTTGCCCCTGCCGATCTGGTGCTGAAGGGCGGCCGGGTGTTCGACCTTGTGACGGGCGATCTGGTAGAAACCGACGTGGCCATCTGCGGCGATACCATCGTGGGGGTCTTTGGCAGCTATCGGGGCCGGCGCGAGGTGGATGTCTCGGGCAAGGTTCTGGTGCCCGGCTTCATCGACACGCATCTGCACATCGAAAGCTCGCTTGTCACCCCGTTCGAGTTTGACCGCTGCGTCGCCCCCCGCGGCGTGACGACGGCAATCTGCGACCCGCACGAGATTGCCAATGTCTGCGGCCTGACCGGCATCCATTACTTCCTCGAGGCCTCTGGCCTGACGCTGATGGATATCCGGGTGCAACTGTCGTCCTGCGTGCCGTCAACCCATATGGAAACCACCGGCGCCCGGCTGGAGGCGGCCGATCTCGTGCCGCTGATGAACCATCCCCGGGTGATCGGGCTGGCCGAATTCATGAATTACCCCGGCGTCCTGTTCAAGGATCCCGGCTGCATGGCCAAGCTTCAGGCGTTTCAGGGCCGCCACATTGACGGCCACGCCCCCCTGCTGCGCGGCAATGACCTGAACGGCTACCTCTCTGCCGGCATCCGCACCGAGCATGAGGCGACCACCGCCGACGAGGGGCTGGAAAAGCTGCGCAAGGGCATGCGGGTGCTGATCCGCGAAGGCTCGGTCTCGAAAGACTTGCACGCGCTGGCGCCCCTGTTGACCGAACGGCATTCGCCCTACCTGTGCCTGTGCACCGATGACCGCAACCCCTTGGACATTGCCGAGCACGGGCACCTGGACTGGATCATCCGCGCGGCGATCTCGCTGGGGGCCGATGTGCTGGCCACCTACCGCGCCGCCAGCCTTTCGGCGGCCGAGGCCTTTGGCCTGAAGGATCGCGGTCTGATCGCGCCGGGCAAGCGGGCGGATATCGCGGTGATCGACAGCCTGACCGGTTGCCATGTGTCGCAGGTTTTCGCCGGCGGGGTCGAGGTGACCGAGGCCGCCTTCGCCGCCCGAAAGACCATTCCGCCGGTCGCGCGCCACTCCGTCAAGGCGCCAAGGGTAGAGCCGCACCATTTCCGCGCCGGCGGCAACCGGGTGGAAACCCCGGTGATCGGCATCGTTCCGGGCAAGATCATCACGCCGCACCTGACGTTCGACATCGCGCCGACCGATGGCGACAAAAGACCCGACCTGTCGCGCGACCTGATTCGCATCGCCGTGATCGAACGCCATGGCGTGAACGGCAACCGCGCCACCGGATTTGTGCAGGGCTTTGGCCTGAAACGGGGGGCCATCGCCTCGACCGTTTGTCACGACCATCACAATATCGTCGCCGTGGGGGCCGATTATGCCGATATGGCGCTGGCGGCCAACCGGCTGTCCGAGATTGAAGGCGGGTTCGTTGTGGCCGAAGGGGGCAAGGTTCTGGCCGAACTGGCCCTGCCCGTCGCGGGCCTGATGAGCCTGAAATCCTTCGAAGAGGTGCATCAGGACCTGATCGCGCTGCGCACGGCGGCCAAATCGCTGGGGGTGATCCTTGAGGAACCCTTCCTGCAGCTGGCCTTTCTTGCCCTGCCCGTGATCCCACATCTGAAGATCACCGATCATGGCATGGTCGACGTGGACAGGTTCGAGGTGATGGCCTGAACCGCCCCCACCCTGCGCCAGACACAGCTTTTGCGCCGCCGCGCGTTGATGGCGGAAACCGCAAAACTCATGGCGAAAACGGCACCGTTTTTCTGCCCGCCCGCCTCTAGGGTCTGCGGAAGAACAGGAGGGCGGCCATGCGCTATTCGGGGTTGAGGGTCATTGCCGAGGCATTGACCGGGCACAAGGGGTGGAAGCCGGTCTGGCGCGACCCCGCGCCGAAGGCCGAGTATGATTATATCATCGTCGGCGGTGGCGGGCACGGGCTGGCAACAGCCTATTACCTTGCCAAGGAATTCAAGCAGGCCCGCATCGCGGTTCTAGAAAAGGGCTATCTGGGCGGCGGGAACGTCGGTCGGAACACCACGATCATCCGGTCGAACTATCTCTTGGATGGCAACGAGCCGTTCTATGAATTCTCGCTGAAACTCTGGGACGGGTTGGAGCAGGACTTCAACTACAACGCGATGGTCAGCCAGCGCGGGATCATCAACCTGATCCACACCGATGCCCAGCGCGACGCCTTTACCCGGCGCGGCAATGGCATGATCCTGAATGGTGCCGATGCCGAGCTGTTGAATCGCGATCAGGTGCGGGCGATGTATCCGTGGCTGAATTTCGACAATGCCCGCTTCCCGATCAAGGGCGCGCTCATGCAGCGGCGCGGCGGCACGGTGCGGCATGACGCGGTGGCCTGGGGCTATGCCCGCGGGGCCGACCTGCGCGGGGTCGATCTGATCCAGAACTGCGAAGTCACCGGCATGCGGATCGAAAATGGTCGCATCCGCGGGGTCGAGACGACGCGCGGCTTTATCGGCGCCAAGAAGGTTGGCGTGGCAGTGGCCGGGTCGTCATCAAAGGTCATGGCCCATGCCGGCATGCGCCTGCCGATCGAAAGCCATGTGCTGCAGGCTTTCGTCTCCGAGGGGCTGAAACCCTTCATCGACGGCGTGATGACCTTTGGCGCGGGGCATTTCTATGTCAGCCAGTCCGACAAGGGCGGCCTTGTGTTCGGCGGCGACATCGACGGCTACAACTCCTATGCCCAGCGCGGCAACCTGCCGGTGATCGAGGACGTGGCCGAGGGCGGCATGGCGCTGATGCCGGCGATTGGCCGGGCGCGCCTGCTGCGCACCTGGGGCGGGATCATGGACATGTCGATGGACGGCAGCCCGATCATCGACAAGACGCCGGTCGAGGGGCTCTATTTCAACGGCGGCTGGTGCTACGGCGGGTTCAAGGCAACCCCGGCAAGCGGCTGGTGTTTCGCGCATCTGTTGGCGAAGGATGAGCCGCACAAGACGGCCACCGCCTACCGTTTTGATCGTTTCCTCAAGGGGTTGATGATCGACGAAAAGGGCCAGGGCGCCCAGCCGAACCTGCATTGAGGGCATAGAGATGATCATCAATCACCCCATCCTTGGCCCCCGCGACGCGCAAGAATTCGTTTATCTGGGGGACGCGAACCTGATCAACCGGCCCGACGGCATGTCGGTGGGGATCGAGGCGTTTCACGACTATCTTTACAACCGCGACAACCCGGCCGGGGAACACCGGGAGTTGTGGTATCACGAGCAGGGCGATCGGTCTTGGCTGGTGGTGACGCGCAGTACCGTGACCCATGAAATCACCAAGGTGGAATTGGCCCGCGATGTGGCCCGCGCTGGGGGGCGTTCGAAATGAACCAGTCGAACCGGATTTCTGGCGGCCAGATTGATCGCTCCAAAACGTTCCGCTTCAGCTTTGATGGGCACAACTTCATTGGCCATCCGGGCGACACCTTGGCCTCGGCGCTGTTGGCCAATGGCGTGCGGCTGATGGGGCGGTCGTTCAAGTATCACCGCCCGCGCGGGCCGATCTCGGCAGGGTCCGAAGAGCCGAACGCCTTGGTGCAGCTGCGGTCCGGTGCGCGGCAAGAGCCGAACACGCGGGCAACCGTGGCGGAGTTGTTCGACGGGTTGGAGGCCACCAGCCAGAACGCATGGCCCAGCCTGAAGCTGGACGCCATGGCGATCAACGACAAGCTGAACACGTTCTTCACCGCGGGCTTTTACTACAAAACCTTCATGTGGCCGGCGGCGTTTTGGGAAAAGGTATATGAGCCGATTATCCGCCGTGCGGCGGGGCTTGGTAGCCTGACCCGTCAGGAAGACCCGGACGAATATGACAAAGGCTTTGCCCATTGCGATCTTTTGGTCATTGGGGCGGGGCCTGCAGGTCTGATGGCGGCCTTGACGGCTGGCCGGGCTGGCGCGCGGGTCATTCTGGCCGATGAAGATTTCCGCATGGGTGGGCGTCTGAACGCCGAGACCTTCGAGGTTGGCGGCAAGGCGGGGGCCGATTGGGCCGCTGCGGCGGTGGCCGAATTGGCGACCATGCCGAATGTGCGCCTGATGAACCGCACCACCATTGTCGGCGCTTTTGACCACGGGATTTATTCGGCGGTGGAGCGGGTTTCGGACCACCTCGCGGTGCCTGCGGCGGGCAAACCGCGCCAGACCCTGTGGCGGATTTATTCCAAGCGGGCAATTTTGGCGGGCGGCGCGACCGAACGCCCGATTGCCTTTGAAAACAACGACCGGCCCGGTGTCATGATGGCAGGTGCCTTGCGGGCCTATGCCAACCGCTGGGGGGTCGCGGCGGGTGACCGGGTGGCGGTGTTCACCAACAATGACGATGGCTTGCGGACCGCGCGCGATTTGCAGGCCAAGGGCGTTGATGTGGCGGCGGTGATCGACAGCCGCGCAGGCGGCGAATTGCTGCCCGGCATCCGGCATCTGCAAGGCGCGCAGGTGGTGGATTCATCGGGCGGTCTGGGCCTGAAATCCATCACGGTGCGCACGGCCAATGGCCGGACGGAAACCAT
>JALQYS010000206.1 GCA_023254015.1 Paracoccaceae bacterium | reverse complement strand
GACGAAAGTTTTCGATCATTCACCCGCGCCTATGGAGACGGGATCGAAACACTTTTCGCGCCGCTGAAATTCTTCCTCATCCAATCCGAAAAGCTGATGATCGAGACGCCATGGCCCATCGTGACGCTGGCGATCCTTGGGGTTGCCTGGCTTGCCAGCCGCAGCTGGCGCATCGTGCTGGGCTGTCTGGTGACGCTTCTTCTCATCGGGTTTTTCGACATGTGGGAAGATACGATGCGGACCGTGTCGATGATCTTTGTCTGCACCATTCTGGCAATCCTCATCGGGATTCCGCTTGGAATCCTGATGTCGCGTTCGGATCGGTTCCGCAGTGTCGCAAACCCCATTCTTGACGTGATGCAGACGATGCCGAGTTTCGTCTACCTGATCCCCGTGGTCATGCTGCTGGGCATCGGCAAGGTGCCCGGTCTGATTTCGGTGGTGATCTATGCAATTCCCCCGATGATCCGCCTGACCGATCTGGGCATCCGTCTGGTCGACAAGGATGTTCTCGAGGCAGCAGACGCGTTTGGCAGTTCGTCATGGCAAAAGCTTGTGAAAGTCCAGCTTCCGCTTGCGCTGCCGACCATCATGGCAGGCGTCAACCAGACCATCATGATGGCCTTGGCCATGGTCGTCGTCGCGTCGATGATCGGGGTGCAAGGTCTGGGACAACCGGTCCTCAAGGCGATTGCAAACCAGTATTTCACGCTTGGCGTGTTCAACGGCCTTGCCATCGTCGGCATTGCCATCATGTTCGACCGGGTAAGCCAAGCCTACGGGAACCGCCTGCAAAAGCACCGCGAGGTGGTCCATGGCTGACAAGGCTTTTGGCGGAATCCGCATCCGCAACCTGTACAAGATCTTCGGCAACGATCCCAAGGCCCATGTCGATGCCGTCAAGGCAGGCATGTCCAAGGCAGAGCTGAACGAAAGACACGGCCATATCCTGGGCCTGCGCGACATCAACATCGAGATCCCCTCTGGCACCATTCAGGTGATCATGGGGCTGTCGGGCTCTGGCAAGTCGACCTTGATCCGGCACATCAACCGTCTGATCGACCCGACGGCAGGCGAAGTTCTGGTCGGTGGCGTTGACGTGGTCAAGATGGCGCCAGCCGAACTGCAAGAGTTCCGCCGCAGTCAGACGGGCATGGTGTTCCAGAAATTCGCCCTTCTTCCGCACCGGAACGTGCTTGAAAACACGCTTTATGGTCTTGAGGTGCGAAACGTCGACCGTGCAAAAAGCGTCGATACAGCCATGCGCTGGCTGGATCGCGTGGGTCTGGGCGGCTTTGAGAAGAAGTTCCCGAACCAGTTGTCGGGCGGCATGCAGCAAAGGGTCGGGTTGGCCCGCGCCCTTGCCAATGACGCCCCGGTCCTGTTGATGGATGAGGCTTACTCGGCCCTTGACCCCCTGATCCGGACTGACATGCAGACGATGCTGATCGAGCTGCAGAAAGAGCTGCACAAGACCGTCGTCTTCATCACGCATGATCTTGACGAGGCGCTTCGTCTTGGGGACCAGATCGCCATTTTGCGGGATGGTGAGGTCATTCAGCAGGGAAACAGCCAGGACATCGTGCTGCGACCGGCTGACGACTATGTTGCGAACTTCGTCAAGGAGGTGAACCGGGGGCGCTTCATTCACGTCGATGCCGTGATGTCGCCCTTGGCAGATCGGGCAGTGTCCGCGGATCTGCCGGTCATCGCGGGCAAGGCCATGATCGAGGATGCCGCACGGATCGTCATGTCGCACCCTGCGGGAGAGGCAATCGTCTCAGGCACAAATGGCGCGCCCATCGGCATGGTGAGTTTGCGCGATCTGGCGGCGGCGATGGTGAAACCAGCGCGCAGCAATTGACCTGCCTTTGCCCCTCCGCCCCGTGCGGAGGGGAAAGATCAAAGCATCCGACGCCGGCGCATCAGGGCTGCCGTCTCTTTGCGTGTTGTTTCGATGTGGTCGCGAAGCAGACGGATCGCCAGCCCTGCATCGCCGGCCGCGCAGGCATCAAGGATGTCCTGATGCTCTTGCACAGGGCGTTCGAACCCGCTCGTCTCGGTGACAAGAAGCCTGACAAAAGGCCCAAGCCGTGCGCGCAGATCGGCGATCATCTGCAGGAGCGAGGCATTTCCGCAGGGTTCGTAAAGCGCTTGGTGGAAGCGGACGTTCAGGCTGCTCCATTCCGCGAGGCTTGCACCCTCGGAGTATTCACGCAGGATTGCCCGCGCCCGGTCCAGATCGCTTTTTGCCATTTGGGGGATCGACAGTTCAAGGGCACGACATTCCAGCGCCACGCGGATGTCCATGAGGTCAAGAACTTCTGAAGGCGAAATTTCGCGGACGGTCGCGCCCTTGTTCTTGCGAAACAGCACAAAGCCATCGACCTCAAGACGCAGCAGCGCCTCGCGGACGGGGATTTTCGACACGCCGTGCTGGCGGGCGATCTCGTCCTGCCTCAGCGGTTCGCCGGGGGCAAGCTGACCGGACAGGATCGCTGCCTTCAGCGACTCGTAGATCGGGTCTGCTGTCGGCGTATCAAGCTTCGTTTCGTTCATGCCGCGCGCCTTGTCCTCTGGCCAATTGAAAATACTGTCTTGGCGGCGCGATGCCAGCCCATATGCACGGCAAGCGTCTCGGGCAGATTTCTGCCCGAGACCGGCCTGGGCATCAGATGATGCCACGCTCGGGCAAAGGTGCGCCATCCGCCACGCGCTGCCAGCCGAAACGGGTCAGGTCCAGCGTCTCATAGCGCCCCTTCAGGATAAGCTCTGCCATGGCAAGACCACAGCCCGGCGCGTGCATCAAACCGTGGCCCGAGAAGCCCGCAAGCATCTGGAAATTGCCCAGACCATCCGCGCCCGGCCCGATGATGACGTTTCCGTCAAGATCATTCTGGTCATAAAGGCCGGGAAGCGTGTTCTTGCACTTGGTGCGTTCAAATTTCGGGAAGCGGTGGGCAAGGGCCGGCCAGACGACATTCTGGAAATAGTCGTGGTCAGCCTCCATGTTGTAACCGCGCGGTTCGGCAAGCGTCGGCACGCCGCCAGAATAGCCCTTGCCTTCGGGCCGGAAGGCCAGCCGCTCGGGGTCTTTCAGATAGGGAAGCGGTTCGATTTCCTCTTCGCACTCGAAGTAATGCTCAAAGCGGCGCAGCGGCTCGATCGGCACCTTGAAGCCAAGCATGGCGCAGATTTCCTTGGCCCAGGCCCCCGCGGCATTGACGAAGGTCTCCGCCTCGATCCGCAGGCCCGAGGCGCAGGTGGCCGTGGTCACCTGTGCGCCGTGACGTTCCATCCCCGTCACCTCTTCGGCAATGAACTCGACCCCGAGGGATTGTGCTTTTTTGCGAAAGCCCATCAGAACAGCATAGGGGTCCAGCCATCCGTCGTCGGGCGAATGCACCGCCGCGCCAAGATCGCCCACATACATCGACGGGAACTTGTGCTTGATCTCGTCCGGCGTCAGCCAGACCACGTTGCAGCCCATCGACAATTCGGTGTCGTAGTTGGCCTTCAGCATGTCCAACGAAGACGGCGGCACGATGAAGATATATCCGCCCTTCTTGAAGCTGATTTCGGCCCGCTGGCCGTTCACGGCCATCGTCTCGGGGAAGGTCTCGAAGAACGGGATGGAAAAGTTCGAGAGCGAGATGTTTTCGGGCAAGCTGAACAGGCGCCGCACCCCACCCGAAGCGCGGGGTGTCGAGGCGATCTCGTAGGTCGGATCACGTTCGATCACCGTGACCTTCAGGCCCGGATCCATGGTCTTGAGGTAGTAGGCGACAGAAGCGCCGATGGCCCCGCCCCCGATGATGGCGACGTCCGTTTTCATAGTGGTCCTCACAGATATTTTTCAGTCAGCATCTTGGTGCGGAGATAGGCGTCGAGGCCCTCGATCCCGCTTTCGGCCCCGTAGCCGGATTCATTCACGCCGCCGAATGGGGTTTCAGCCTCGTGGACAGAGGTGTGGTTCACGCCCACGACACCCGCGTCCAGCGCAGAACCTGCGCGGGCAATCGTGCCCGGGTTCTGGGAAAAGACATAGGCTGCAAGACCGTATGGTAGCGCATTGGCGCGACCGATCACCTCGTCGAACCTGTCAAAGGGCGTGAAGGCGGCAATGGGGCCGAAGGGTTCTTCGGTCATCAGACGCGCCGTGTCCGGAACATCGGCCAGAACGGTTGGCGCGTAAAAATAGCCCTTCCCTTCGATCGCATGGCCACCAAGGCGCAGGTCAGCCCCTTTGGCCACGGCGTCCTTCACCAGGGCATCGATCGTGTCACGACGACGGGCCGTTATCATCGGGCCCATCTGGGCACCGTCCTCTGCCCCATTGCCCAGGCGCACCTGCCTTGCGCGCAAGATGAAGGCCGCGAGGAAATCTTCATAGATCTCACGCGCAACGAAGAAGCGGGTCGGCGACGTGCAGACCTGTCCCGCATTCCGGAACTTCGCGCTGACCAGCCGCTCCACCGCATTCGGAATGTCGGCGTCGGCGAAAACCAGCACAGGCGCGTGGCCGCCAAGCTCCATCGTGCAGCGCTTCATCGTCTCCGAAGCAAGGCGCTGGAGCAGCTTGCCCACAGGCGTCGATCCGGTGAGCGAGACCTTCTTGGGAATGGGCGAGGCGATCAGGTGTTCAGACACATCGGACGGCACGCCGTGGACGATGTTCAGCGCACCGGCAGGCACACCCGCGTCGGTAAAGCAGCGCCCGATGGCGATTGCCGTTGCCGGCGTTTCGTCGGACGGCTTGACGATGATGGTGCAGCCCGCGGCAAGGGCCGCCGCCATCTTCAAGGCCACGTTACCGGCGGGGAAATTCCATGCGGCAAAGCCAAGCGCGACACCTACAGGTTCACGCAAGGTGATCTGACGCACATCCGTCGCACGGGCGGGGATCACGCGGCCATAGGCGCGTTTGGCTTCCTCGGCATACCAATCCGTCGCGTCGGCGCAAAAAGCCACCTCGCCCCGCGCCTCGGCCAGCGATTTGCCGTTCTCTGCCGTCAGGATCCTGGCAATTTCCTCGGTTCGCTCGCGGATCAGCTTCGCGGCCTTGACCAGAATCGCATTGCGATGGGCTGCGGTGGTTTCGCGCCATTCGGCAAAGGCGCGGGCAGATGCGGCAAGGGCCCGATCAAGATCGGAAACAGCCGCATGGGCCAGCTCGGCGATCACCTCCTCCGTCGCGGGATTGACGACTGGCACGGTCACGCCGGTGGCTCCGGCGCAGTAATCGCCATCGATCAGAAGTGGGACGAGAGGAACAGACATTGAACTTCCTTCAGAGGGATTTGCGGCCACGGATCGCGTCTGCGATCTTTTCGGCGATCATGTAGGTGGGGGCCGACAGGTTGCCGGTGGTGATGCGGGGCATGACGCCGGGGCCGACCACGCGCAGGCCAGAGATGCCGTGAACCCGGCATTCGGCATCGACGACACCATCCTGCGGACGCACCGCCATGCGCGTTGCCCCCGAAGGGTGATAGCTGGTGCCAACCGCCGATTTGACCCACGTGAGGATATCGTCGTCAGTCTTGATGTCGGCCGTCGGGTTGACTTCCGCGCCGCGGATTCCGTCCCACGCCGGCTGTGCGAACAGATCGCGGGCAAGGCGAACCGAGCGGATCATGTCCAACTGGTCTTCGCGTTCCTTCAGGTGATTGAACACGATCTCTGGCGCATCGGACGGGTTGGCCGAACGCAGGCGGATATGCCCGCGTGACTGCGGGCGCGACAGGTCCATCCACAGCTGGAAGCCCGGAAAAACCGTGACCTTCCCGTTCACCACACGCCGCGCCAGAGGCAGGAATTCAAGCTGGAGATTGGCGTAATCTGCCCCGTCATGGGTTTTGACGAAGGCACCCGCCTCAAAGAAATTCGACGCTCCCAGACCGCGGCGGAACAGCAGCCATTCAAGGCCAAGCCGCGCCTGCCCGATCAGGCCAAGCTGCGAAACAAGCGTATCCTCGCGTCTGGCCGCGTATTGCAGGTTCACGCCCGGATGATTTTCAAGGTTTTGCCCGACGTTCGGCTGATCAAGAACGACGGGGATGCCAAGCCCACGCAGATCATCGGCAGGACCCACACCCGACAAAAGCAAAAGCTTCGCCGCGCCCACGTTCGATGCGGCCAGAATGACTTCTTTTCCGGCCTCCAGACGCGTGCCATCGGCAAGCTGGACACCACAGGCGCGCATCCCGTCGAAGAGCACCCGCACAACCTGCACCCCGCTTTTTAGTTTCAGGTTCGGACGACCAAGTGCGGGACGCAGGAACGCTTGCGCCGCATTCCAGCGGCGGCCGTTTCCGATGGTGCATTGCGCGATATGCATCCCTTCCTGATCACCGGAATTGTGATCTGCGGGGCGGGAATAGCCCGCCTGCTCGCCCGCGCGCATGTAAACATCGAAAAGCGGATGCGCCGCCTTGGCGCGCGTCACCTTGAGCGGGCCGTTACCGCCCCGCGTGGCGCTTGCCCCCTCGGAAAAGCTTTCCATCCGGCGGAAATAGGGCAGGACATCCTGCCATCCCCAGCCCTTCAATCCCTGCGCCGCCCAACCATCAAAGTCGCGAGGATTGCCGCGGTTGAAGATCATGGCGTTGACCGAAGTTGACCCGCCCAGCACCTTGCCGCGCTTTTCGTCGATCATCTGGCCTGCAAGGTAGGGCTCCGGCCCTGCCTGCTCGTTCCATCCCAGCGATTTGTTCTGATAGACGAAGGGGATCGCGGCCGGCATGGCAATCGTCAGCTTGCGGTCTGATCCGCCTGCCTCGAGCAGAAGAACGGTCGTTCCCGCGTCCTCGGTCAGCCTTGCCGCAAGCACACAGCCCGCCGCCCCAGCGCCTACGATGATGTAATCCGGTTGCGCCATGTGCCGCCTCCTTTGCTGAACCAGCCTCAGCCAGCCGTCCGCGCCAATTCAAGGGCCCGTTCGTGGGCAGCAGCGAGGGTGCCCGGCAAAACCTTCGGCAGCGCCGTCTCGGCCTCAAGGACCGACAGGCCAGCAAGCGTCGTCCCGCCAGGACTGCTGACCGCGCGCTTGAGGCCGGCCGCGCCGCGCGGATCTTCGGACAACATCCGCGCCGCGCCAAGCATCGTCTGATGCACCAAGCGTTCGGCCAGATCACGGGGCAGCCCCTGACCAACGGCCGCGAGGATCATCTGTTCGGCAAACGCAAAGACAAACCCCGGGCCACAGGCAAAGACGGGGTTGGCCTTCTCGAATATCACCTCGTCGGCGACCCAGTCGAACCGACCGATGGCATTGAAAAGCGCCTCGACCATCGACCTGACGCTGTCCGGCAGCGCGACTTTGGTGCAGCCAAGGCTCATTCCCTCGCCGATCATGGCTGGCAAGTTGGGCATCACCCGCACAACGGCAGAAGGCGCAACCGCCGCAGTCAGACGGTCAAGATCGATGCCCGCCATGATCGACACGACCGGCGCGGCGCGCAGAAGCGCCAGCACTTCGGCAGAAAGCGCCGGAAAGGTTTGCGGCTTTACACCCAGAATGATCAGATCAGGCCGCAACCCCACAAGACCCGAGGGTTCTGCGTGTAATTGAACTGCCGCGCCCGGAGGCAACAGCCCGCGCGCCCGTTCCGTATCCGGATCCAGGGCCACAACCTTGACGCCGGGCAACTGATCCAGCGCGCCGGCCGCAATCGCCGCCCCCATATTGCCGCACCCGATGAAGAGAAGCGTAGGTGTCGTTGCCATTGCGGTCTCCGATTCTGTATGACACTTGCCGTGTCCTGATTTTCGTATACGATCTTGCATTAACGGATACAATATGGATCTCATGATGGACCACAAATTCGACATCGCCATCATTGGTGCCGGCATTCTGGGCATTGCATCGGCCTATTATCTTGCCCGAAGTAAACCATCTTGCCGCGTCATCCTTATCGATGCGGGGGATCCTCTTGCGCTGACATCGGCGCAGTCCGGCAACAACTATCGCAACTGGTGGCCGCAGCCGACGATGGTCGGCTTCATGAACCGCTCGATCACGCTGATGGAGCGGATCGCCAGGGAAACCGACAACCGGATCTCGCTGACGCGTCGGGGGTATCTGCTGGCCTCGCGCAGCGCCGACATCTCGGCACAGCACAATCATTTGACGGCTGTTTTCGGGGCCACCAGCGGAACGGAAATTCGCGTCCACACCACACCGGATAGCGCAGGCTACCAACCGCCCGTCTCACCCGACTGGGAAAACGCACCTGACGGCTTTGACTTCCTGACCGATCAGCAGGCGATCCGCCGTCACTTTCCCTCTTTGTCGCACGAGGTCCGGTCCGTCCTCCATGTCCGCCGCGCGGGTGACGTTTCGGGGCAGCAGCTTGGCCAGTTCATGCTGGAGGATTGCCGGGCCAGAGGCGTGCGGTTTCAACGGGGCACCTTGCAAGGAATTGACCGCGGCCGACATTACGACCTTGCCGTCGAAACATCCGAAGGGACGATCAGGATCGAGGCGGAGCGGATTCTGAACGCCGCCGGTCCTTTTGCCAACCAGATCGCGTCGTTCGTCGGGGTCAGCCTGCCGCTGGCGAATGTTCTGCAGCAAAAGGTGGCGTTTCCAGATTATGCCGGCGCCATCCCCCGCGATCTTCCGTTTACGATCGACATCGATCCCCAGCATATCGACTGGACGGAAGAGGAGCGTGCGCTGCTCTTGTCCGACCCCGCCTCGGCTCGTTTCGCATCGCAGATGCCGGGGGCCATCCATTGCCGGCCCGAAGGCGGCGACCATGGCAATTGGGTCAAGCTGGGCTGGGCCTACAATTCGGACGCCGCGCCACCCAGCCGGTCGCCGAACCTTGACCCGCGGTTTCCGGAAATCGTCCTGCGCGGTGCTGCGCGCCTGCACCCGGCATTGAAAGCCTATTACGGCAAGTTGTCGCGTCAGATGGTCCATTACGGGGGCTTTTATACGAAAACCTCCGACAACTGGCCCCTCATCGGCCCCATGGGTGCGCCAGACGCCTTCATGGTCTGCGGACTTTCCGGCCATGGCACCATGGCCGCCTGCGCCAGCGGAGAGCTCGCGGCGGCGTGGCTGAACGGCTGCCCCCTTCCCGATTGGGCCGGCAATTTCTTGATGGACCGCTTCGAACACTCCGAGCCGAGGGTGCTTGCCGACGAAGGACTTCTCTGAAAAAGCGCGGGCTTTCGTATCAGAGGCGGATCGCGCGGCGCTGACCGGCGGAATGGCAGCAGGGAACCACAATGGACCTGTCGCGTATTTGTGCAGGCCCGGATCGTCAAAGGTTTATCGCCAAGGCGGCGCGATAAACGAAAGATCAATCGACCGCCGGACGGGCTATGCTAGAGGTTGGCAACCTTTAGCCCCGGATCCGGAATGCGTCGCCTTCTTCTGGCCTTTGCCCTGTGCCTTGCGACCCCGGCTCCTGCCCAGGATCTGAGCGGGGGCGGCCGATATGAGGCGATCACCATTTCCGGCTTTACCCTGACGCTGGCCGATATCGCCCGTCTGGAACAGGCCGGCGTGTTGCGGCTGGATCCCGGCACCCGGCGGTTCGCCTTTGACCCTGCCATCCGATCCGAGCGGGCCTTGGGCCTGCGGCTGCGCACTCTGGCGCTTGACCGGCCCGAGGGCCCGCGCGATCTTTATCGCGCGGCGAAGGTGACGCTGCCCAATGCGGCGGCCCATACCCTGACCGTGCCCTCGGGCTTTGGCCCGGCCCGCTTTGTCAACCAGCCCGGCCGTGCCGCGCTGTCGGTTTCGCTCGGTGGCGTGAGCCGCGTGCCCTATACCGCCAAGCCCGATGGTGCGCTGGGGTTGGGCCTGTCTTTTGGCGATGCCTTTCATGGCCTTGGCGTGGGTCTGATGGTCTCGGCCAATGACCTCAGCGATTTCGGCGACCCTGACCGGCTGTCCTTCGGCTTTGCGCTGAGCCGCTATCTCTGGGACGGGCTGTCCCTGTCTTTCGGGGGCGAGAACCTTTTCGTGCGGCGGACCGATGGCGAGGCAAGCTTTTCCCTTGCGGCAAGCTGGGCCTTTGATCGGGCGCAGATGCCGTTCAAGGGCACGCTGACGCTGGGTGCCGGCAGCGGCCGCTTTGCCAGGGCAACCCCGCGCGACATCGCCGAGGGCCGTGCCTCGCAGGGGACCACGGTCTTTGCCGCGCTGTCGGGCGAGGTGGCGGACCATCTGAACCTGATCGCCGAATGGAACGGCCGCAATCTGACCGCGGGCGTCTCTTATGCCCTGCCGCGCAGCGGCATGTCGGTCAAGCTGGGGGTCGAAAACCTGACGCGCCGGTCTGGCGACGGCCCGATCCTGACGGGCTCGGTCGGTGTCACCCTCATACGATTTTGATGAACGAAAGGAACCGCAATGTTCAGCCGCCTTACCTTGTCTGCAACCCTGCTTCTGGTCTTGGCAGTGCCAGCGCTTGCCGATTCCCTGCCGGGCAATTCCCCGACGCTCGCGCCACGGCCGACGGTCTTTCTGCGCGACAGCGACGGCATGGTGATTTCCGTTCTGGACTGGAGCGATGGCCACCCCGTCTTTGACACGAAGGGCGGTCTCTGGCCGGATGGGGTCTATTATGCTTTCAACGCCCCTGTTGCCGCCGAGGCCGGGGCAGGGCCGGTGATGGCGCGCGACGGATCGCCCCTTTCCGGTCAGCCGGTTGTTCTGGGCGGGACCGAGCTCTTGTCGGCTGGCACCGGAGGGCAGGTGCTTGACATCGGCGGCGTGAGCTATCGGGTCGAGACGGACGGCAGAAATGTCTGGCTGCGCGACATGGCCACGGGCAAGCGGCACGCCACCTCGCGCCACAAGGCGCAGGTCGCCCCGGATGCGCAGGGCCTTGCCGTCAACCCGGAAAATTTCGCGCTGGACTGAGGCGCCAGTTGCCGGGGCAAGGGCGCACCTGAGACAGCCGGGATGAAGGCCGCGCGCCAGCGCGGCTTCGGGATTGCCTGATGCGTTGCCCGCAAATCTCCTGGAACAGTTGCCGACCCTCAGACAATGTGGCAGCAGCGTGGGAAAAGCATGCGAGGCCATCATGATGAAACTTGTTGCCATAAGTGCAGTTGCCCTTTCGGTTCTTGCCGGCTGCAACAGCGTTGCGGGACGCCCTGTCTTGGTCGAACGTGCCGGTCCGGATGAGCTGCTGAAGCTGAGGGCGGGCCCCGGGCTGGGGTTCAAGGTGGTTTTGGGCTTGCCCGACGGCACCCCACTGATCCTGCGCGACTGCGTCACGGAACTGGGGCAGGAGTGGTGCCGCGTCTCCCTTGCCAACGCACCGGGCGTGACCGGTTATGTGGCGTCGGATTACCTCTCTGGTCGCTGAAACCCGCGGCTGTCGATCCCGCGCGGCCCTGTCGGTCATATAGCTCTGGGCCTTCTGCATCTGCCGGATCCGGGCGCGATTGACAAAACCCGCACGCCCGGCAACGCTGACGGCCCGAAATTGCGCCCTCTCTTGCGGTTTGGGCAGGAAAATCATCCCTTTGACTGTCTGGGAGGCGGCTGCCTTGGAGACCGACGGAATCCCCCCGCTCAAATCCCTGATCGCGTTCCAGATGGTGGCGCGCTGCGCCAGTTTTTCGGATGCCGCGACGATGCTTGGGCTTACGCAAAGCGGGATCAGTCGGCGGATCCTGCGGCTTGAAGAAGATGTCGGGGTCGAGCTGTTCGAGAGGACGGCTTCGGGCGTGGTGCTGACGCGGATCGGGGCAGAATACGCCCAAGAGGTTGCGGCGGCTCTGGATGTGCTGACCAATCTGGGGGACCGTTCCCTGAAACGGCAGGCGCAGGGGCGACTGACAATCTCATGTTCGCGCGCCGTTGGAGAGCTTTGGCTTGTGCCGCGCCTTGCCGGACTAAGCGCTGAATTTCCCAATCTGGAGCTGAAGCTGCGTGTCGATGACAGTTCTGCACAGCGGCGCGGTGACGAATATGATCTGGCCATCGGCTTCCTGTCCACCCCGCTGCCCGACCGAACGCTTGGCCAGCTTGGCCATGAGGAGATGGTTCCTGTCATGGCGCCGACGCTGAAGCCATTGTTGCAGCAACAGCAGCCGGTCATCCTTGCGATCGAAGAAACGCTGAAAGAGTGGACCGATTGGGGCAACTGGCTGTCAGATGCCGGGGTGGCCCTGCCGCAAAACGTACGGCGCTGGAAGTTGAGCGATTACGACATGGCGATCCGGGCCGCGCGTGACGGGCTTGGCGTGGCGATGGGCTGGACCTGGTTGATCCGCGACGATCTCGCCTCGGGCAAGTTGATCCCGGCACATCCGCATGTCCTTTTGGGGCGTGGCGGCTATTACCTGTTGCGCCCCGCCGAACGGCACATGCGCCAGCTTGCGCGCCGCGTCGCCGACTGGCTTTTGGCAAGCAACCGCTAAGACCCTGACCGAGACCCCGACCGAAGTGCCGGTCAATCCCGATTGCCGGGTCGGATCCGCGATGCATGGGGCCATGACAATTTGTCATTTGCTCTACAAATCTATGACAGTTTAGCGTCAGAACCCGAGGCCTATAGCGCTGATAGGGCAGCGTCCGGCAACAGGGGGGATACCAAATGACGAGCAATTCCAAAGGGCTGATCCTTGACCGCAGAAGCCTGCTTGCAGGTGCATCGGCGCTGGGGCTTGCCACTGTGCTGGGCCGTCCGCTGCGGGCGCAGGAAACGCCGCAACGCGGCGGCGTCTTCGTTATGGGGATCGGTGGCGGCTCGACGACCGATGACTTCGATGTGCGCAAGCTGACCGACTGGGTGCCGGTGAACCAGGCCTACATGGTGATGAACGGCCTGGTCGAGATCGACAAGGACAACGTGGCCCAGCCCGAGCTTTTCGAAAGCTGGACGGCTGCCGAAGGCGCGGTGGAATGGACGTTCAAGGTGCGTCAGGGCGTCACCTTCCACAACGGCAAGACGCTGATGGCCGATGACATCGTCTATTCGCTGAACATCCATCGCGGCGACACCACTTCGGCCGCTCGTTCGGTTGCGGCGGCTTTCAAGGATGTGGCCAAGCTGTCCGACAGCGAGGTGAAGATCACGCTGGAAAGTGGCAATGCCGATCTGCCCTATGTGCTGTCCGACTATCATTTCCTTGTGGTGCCGGATGGGTTCCAGGACTGGTCGAACCCGATCGGCACCGGCCCCTTCACGATGGAAAGCTTTGAGCCGGGCGTGAGGGCGCGCTTTGTGCGCAATGAAAGCTACTGGAAGCCGGGCTGCGCGAATGTCGATGCGGTTGAGGTGATCGTCATCAATGATATCTCGGCCCGGACCAATGCGCTGATGTCCGGTCAGGTGCATGCCATCAACCGGGTCGATTTCAAGACGGTGGACCTGCTGTCGCGGGCGCCGAACCTGCAGATCTTGCGCTCGGCGGGCGGACAGCATTTCACCTTCCTGATGGATTGCACCCAGGCACCGTTCAGCGACAACAATGTGCGCATGGCGATCAAACATGCGATCGACCGCGAGCAGCTGCTGCAGACCGCATTGCTGGGCAATGGCCGGCTGGGCAACGATCACCCCATCCCCACCACTGACCGTTTTTACAACAGCGAATTGCCGCAGCGCGCCTATGATCCGGAAAAGGCGAAGTTCTATCTCAAGCAGGCCGGGCTGGACACGCTGTCGGTGACGCTCGCGTCTTCGGATGCGGCTTTCCCGGGCGCGGTGGATGCGGCGGCGGTTTTCCGCACCGCGGCGGCGGCTGGCGGCATCACGGTTGACGTAAAGCGCGAACCCGCGGACGGCTATTGGGACAATGTCTGGATGAAGGCGCCGTTCTGCATGTCTTTCTGGGGCGGGCGGCCCACCGCCGACCAGATGCTGACCATCGCCTATCAATCCGCCTCGGCGCAGAACGATACCCGCTGGGCCAATGACGAGTTCGACAAGCTCCTGGTCGAGGCGCGCGCGCTTCTGGATGAAAACCGCCGGCGCGAGATCTACTGGCACCTGCAAGAGCTGATCAGCAACGAGGGTGGGGCAATGATCCCGATGTTCGGGGATTACATCGACGCGACGGCCACCAAGGTGAAGGGCGTGCAACCCCACCCGATGTTCAACCTGATGGGCGCGCGGATGGCCGAAAAGATCTGGCTGGAAGCGTAATGACCCGCCTTGTTCTTGTGAGGCTGGGTTGGAGCGTTCTGACCCTGTGGATTGTCTCTGTCCTGGTGTTCGCCGGGACAGAGCTGCTTCCGGGGGATGTCGCCGCTGCCATCCTGGGCCAGAACGCCACCCCTGAATCGCTTGCCGCGCTGCGCCAGACGCTTGGCCTCGATGTTCCGGCAAGCCAGCGCTACGTGGAATGGGCGATCGGGTTTGTTCAGGGGGATCTTGGTCAGTCCCTGACCAACCGCCAGCCGGTCGCCGATCTGCTGTGGCCCCGGTTCCTGAACACCATGTCGCTGGCGGCCTATGCCGCGGCGGTGTCGCTGCCCCTGGCCGTGACGCTGGGGATCTGCACCGCGGTCTGGCGCAATTCCTTTTTCGACCGTGCCACCAATGTGGTGGCCTTGGCGACCGTGTCCTTGCCGGAATACTTTCTTGGCCTGCTGCTCATCCTGCTTTTGTCGGTGCAAAGCGGGCTGCTGCCAAGCCTGGCCGATACCTATGACGGCATGGGCCTTTTGGCCTGGCTGAAGGCCACAACCCTGCCGATGACCGTGCTGACGCTGGTGACGGTGGCGCAGGTGATGCGGATGACGCGCACGGCCGTTCTTGCGGTGATGGACCAACCCTATATCGAGATGACCTACCTCAAGGGCCTGCCAAACAGCCGTGTGGTTCTGCGCCACGCGGTCCCAAATGCCGCCGCGCCGATCATCAACGTCGTCGCCTTCAACATCGCCTATCTCATCACCGGCGTGGTGCTGGTCGAGGCGGTGTTCAACTACAACGGCCTGGGGCGGTTCATGGTGGATGCGGTGTCCAAACGTGACCTGCCGATGGTGCAGGCGGCGGCGATGGTCTTTGCCGTGGCCTATATCCTGTTGAACATGGTTGCGGACATCGGGGCCATCGCCTTGAACCCGCGTCTTCGTCACCCGCGCATGTCCGAAAGCTGACACCATGACTGGCATGACGAACAGAAAACTGACGCTGACAAGCTGGATCGGCCTGGCGCTGATTGCCTTCAATCTGGTGATCTTCCTTGCGGGTCCGATGCTGGCACCCTACGGTCAGGAAGAAACCCTTGGCATCCCTTTCGCCGGCCCTTCGGCCGACCATCTTCTGGGCCTTGACCAGAACGGGCGCGACATGCTTTCGCGCATGCTTTATGGCGCGCAACTGTCAATCGGTGTGTCGCTTCTGGCGGTGGGGTTGTCCTTTTCCATCGGCGTGCCGCTGGGCGTTCTGGCGGCCATCCGCGGCGGTGTGACCGATGTGGTGATGTCGCGCGGCGTTGATGCCATCATGAGCGTGCCGGTGCTGATTTCGGCATTGGTGGTGCTGCAGGCACTGGGCTCCAGCCTGCCGGTGCTGATCATCACCATCGGCCTTCTGGATTCCACCCGGGTTTTCCGGCTGTCGCGCGTTCTGGCGCAGGGCATCAACGCGATGGAATACGCCGAGGTCGCCCGTTTGCGCGGCGAAGGCATTTTCTGGATGATCCGCAAGGAGATCCTGCCCAATGCGATGCCGCCGCTGGTGGCCGAATTCGGGTTGCGGTTCTGCTTTACCTTTCTGTTCGTTGCCGGCCTGTCCTATCTTGGGCTTGGTGTGCAACCTCCCTTTGCCGACTGGGGGGGCATGGTGCGCGACAACCAACAGGGCATCCTTTACGGCCTTTATGCGCCGCTGTTCCCCGCCGCCGCGATCGCGCTGCTGACAATCGGGGTGAACCTTGTGGTCGACTGGCTTTTGGCCGGGCGGACCACGGTGCAAGGAGAAAACCGTTGAGCGCCCCCGCAGAACCCGTCCTGTCCATACGCGACCTTCGCGTCACCGCTCCGAATGGCGCCGTGCTTGTGGATGGCATCTCTCTTGATCTGGCGCGCGGCGAAGTTCTTGGCCTGATTGGCGAATCCGGCGCCGGGAAATCCACCATCGGCCTGGCTGCGATGGGCTATGGTCGCGGTGGCTGCAAGATTTCCGGCGGCCAGATCACCCTGGCCGGCACCGAGCTGACAACAGGCGGCAAAGCCACGCGCGAGGCGATGCGCGGTGCCCGCATCGCCTATGTCGCGCAAAGCGCCGCCGCCGCTTTCGATCCCTCGATGCGGCTGGATCGCCAGATCATCGAAGCGCCGGTTCAGCACGGCATCATGTCGGTTCCAGAGGCCCGGGCCTGGATGCTGGAGTTGTTCCACGCGCTGCAGTTGCCCAACCCCGAAACCTTTGGCGCGCGCTATCCGCATCAGGTATCAGGTGGCCAGTTGCAGCGCGCGATGATGGCCATGGCCATGTCGGCCAAGCCGGATGTGCTGGTTCTGGACGAACCGACCACGGCGCTGGACGTGACCACCCAGATCGAGGTGCTGGCGCTGTTGCGTGACACGATGCGCCGCTATGGCACGTCGGCGCTCTACATCACCCATGATCTTGCCGTTGTCGCGCAGATCGCGGACCGGCTGATGGTGCTTCGCCACGGCAAAGAGGTGGAAAGCGGTCCCACCGGAGACCTGTTGCAGGCACCCAAGGCCGAATACACCCGGCGTCTGGTGGCCGAGCGGGTGGGCTCCCTGCGCCCGGCGCAGTCTGGCCGCGCGGCCGAGGGGGACACGCTCTTGTCGTTGGAGGGTGTGACCGCCGGATATTCCGGTCTGACCGTTCTCAGCGATGTGTCGCTGACCCTGCGCCGTGGCCAGACGCTGGCCATCGTCGGGGAATCCGGTTCCGGCAAATCAACGTTGGCCCGGCTGGTTGCGGGTTTGTTGCCGCCCTCTTCGGGCCGGGTGGAGTTTGCCGGGCGCGCGCTGGCGAACAGCTACCGCCAGCGGACACGCGCCGATCTGAAGGCGATCCAGATGATCTATCAGCTGCCCGATGTCGCGCTTAACCCGCGGCAGACGGTGGGCGAGATGATCAGCCGGCCGCTGGAGTTTTATCGTGGGCTGAAAGGGGCGGCCCTGCGTGCCGAGCTGCGGCGGCTCTTGTCGCTGATCGGACTGTCGGACGAATTCGCAGACCGGTTGCCGGGCGCGCTTTCGGGGGGGCAAAAGCAGCGCGTCTGCATCGCCCGGGCGCTGGCGGCCGAGCCGGATCTGCTGATCTGCGATGAGGTCACATCCGCGCTGGATCCGCTGATCGCCGAAGACATCCTGAACCTCTTGCGCCGGCTTCAGGACGAGCTGGGCGTGACCTACCTCTTCATCACGCATGACCTCTCTGTCGTCCGCCGCCTGGCCGAGCGGACGGTGGTGATGCGCAAGGGGCGGATCGTCGAGGACCGGCCGACGGCCGATCTCTTTGCCGCGCCGCAAGACAGTTACACGCGCACCCTGCTCGAATCCGTGCCGGAGCTTCGGCAGGACTGGCTGAACGACATCATGGCCAGGCGCGCGCGTTAAGCCCGCCCGGTCGAACATCTGGGAAGGATCGAGATGAAACCTGAAGTCATCGAGCATGTCTGGATCACCATGCGCGACGGATGCCGGCTCAGCGCGCGTCTGTGGCTGCCGCAGGGTCTGACCGGACCGGCCGCGCCGGCCGTTCTGGAATACATCCCCTACCGCAAACGCGACGGAACCCGCGGTCGGGATGAGCCGATGCACGGCTTTTTTGCCCAGAACGGTTTCGCCTCGATCCGTGTCGACATGCGCGGCACCGGCGAATCCGAAGGGCTGATGGCGGACGAATATCTGTTGCAGGAATTTTTATCATAACATTATCAGCATTTAGACTTTTATAAATTCTCAGTCCCTCTTCAATAGTTCCAGCT
>JALQYS010000141.1 GCA_023254015.1 Paracoccaceae bacterium | reverse complement strand
GCGATGGAGCGGGGCACGGAACTGCCTGCGGGGGTGGCCGAGGGAGATGTGCTTTTGGGTCTGGCCTCGAACGGGGTGCACTCGAACGGCTATTCCTTTGTCCGCAAGGTGGTGGAGCTTTCTGGCCTTGGCTGGGACGCGCCTTGCCCCTTCTCCGAAGGCAGCCTTGGCGCGGCCCTGCTGGCGCCGACCCGGCTTTATGTCAAGCAGGCACTGGCGGCGGTCAGGGCAGGGGGCGTGCATGCGCTGGCCCATATCACCGGTGGGGGCCTGACGGAAAACCCGCCGCGCGTGGTGCCCGAAGGTCTGGCCTGCGAGATCGACCTGTCCGCGTGGCAGCTGCCGCCGGTGTTCCGCTGGCTGGCGCAGACGGCCAACATGGCCGAGGCCGAGCTTTTGAAAACCTTCAACTGCGGCATCGGCATGATCGCCTTTGTTGACCCCTCGCGCGCCGCCGAACTGGCCGATCTGTTCCGGGCGCAGGGCGAAACCGTGGTGGAGCTGGGCCGCGTCGTGAAGGGCGAGGGTGTGATCTACAAGGGCAAACTGCTGTGAAGCGCGTTGCCATCCTGATTTCCGGGGGTGGCTCGAACATGCTGGCGCTGCTGCGCGACATGGCCTCAGGCGGGCATCCTTGCGTGCCGGTTCTGGTGGCGTCGAATGACCCCAAGGCTGGCGGGCTGGCCAAGGCCGCCGCCCTTGGCATCCCCACCGCTGCCGTCGATCACCGCCCCTTTGGCCGCGACCGGGCAGGGTTCGAGGCCGCGCTCTTGCAGCCGATCCTTGCCGCAGAGCCTGATATCCTGTGCCTTGCAGGCTTCATGCGGATCCTGACGCCGGAGTTCATCCGGCGCTTTGAAGGCCGGATGCTGAACATCCATCCCTCGCTCTTGCCGAAATATCCCGGGCTGCACACCCATCAGCGCGCGCTGGAGGCGGGCGATGCCGAGGCGGGCTGCACGGTGCATGAGGTGACGGCCGAGCTGGACGCCGGGCCCGTTCTGGGGCAGGCCCGCGTGCCGATCTTGCCCGGCGACACTGCCGAAAGCCTTGCCGCGCGGGTGCTGGTGCAAGAGCATCGGCTTTACCCCGCCGTCCTGCGCCGCTTTGCCGAAGGGCAGACCGTCCCGCTGATGCTGGCCTGACCGGAGCATCGTCCCGGCCGGCGGCTTTTGGCCGGAACGGCTTTCCGCCGGCGGGGCAGGGCGTGGACCCCTGACCTTTTGCGCCGTCGCGGCTTGAGTTTGCCGGCCCGTGGGCCTAGGTTTGCAGCCCATGGGGCAAGATCCCAAAAGCCAAGGTAGAAACATGCGTATTCACAGCGATCTCGCCGACACCATCGGCAACACCCCGCTTCTGAAACTCAAGCAGGCGTCGGAAATGACCGGCTGCACCATCCTTGGCAAATGCGAATTCCTGA
This sequence comes from Paracoccaceae bacterium, assembly GCA_023254015.1. Lineage (GTDB taxonomy): Bacteria > Pseudomonadota > Alphaproteobacteria > Rhodobacterales > Rhodobacteraceae > Tabrizicola_A. Next base: position 4,627 of record JALQYS010000141.1, on the reverse strand, counting down.
ACCCCGGCCAGTCGGTCAAGGACCGCGCGGCGCTGTACATGATCCGCGATGCGGTGGCCAAGGGCCAGCTGCGCCCCGGCGGCACCATCGTCGAGGGCACGGCCGGCAATACCGGAATCGGTCTGGCGCTGGTGGGTGCGTCGATGGGGTTCAAGACGGTGATCGTCATTCCTGAGACCCAGTCTCAGGAAAAAAAGGACATGCTGCGCCTTGCCGGGGCCGAGCTGGTGCAGGTGCCCGCCGCCCCCTACAAGAACCCCAACAACTATGTCCGCTATTCGGGCCGTCTGGCCGAGGCATTGGCGCAGACCGAACCGAATGGCGCAATCTGGGCCAACCAGTTCGACAACGTGGCCAACCGGCAGGCCCATATCGAAACCACCGGCCCGGAAATCTGGGAACAGACGGGCGGCAAGGTTGACGGCTTCATCTGCGCGGTCGGCTCTGGCGGCACGCTGGCGGGCATCGGCATGGCGCTGCAGCCCAAGGGCGTGAAGATCGGTCTGGCCGACCCGGAAGGGGCCGCGCTGCATGCTTGGTACACCACGGGCAAGCTGGACGCGCCGGGCTCGTCCATCACCGAAGGCATCGGGCAGGGCCGCATCACCGCGAACCTCGAAGGCTTTACCCCCGATTTCAGCTATCGCATCCCCGATGACGAGGCGCTGCCCTTGGTGTTCTCGATGGTCGAGGAAGAGGGCATCTGCCTTGGCGGCTCGTCCGGCATCAACATCGCGGGTGCCATCCGCATGGCGCGCGAGATGGGGCCGGGCCATACCATCGTCACCATCCTGTGCGACTATGGCAACCGCTATCAGTCCAAGCTCTACAACCCCGCCTTCCTGAAGGAAAAGGGCCTGCCCGTGCCGCGCTGGCTGGATCGGGCGCCGATGCAGATTCCTTCGGTCTTTCAGGACGCATGACGCAGGCCCACCGCCTTTTCCGCGCCGCGCTGGCGCTGGTGCTGGCGGTTGGGCTGGTGCTTGTCCTGCTCGGTCCGCTGACCGCGCAGGAAGCCTTGCCGAAGCTGGATGAAAGCGGCGCGCTCTTGCCGCGAAAGGGGCAGGCGGCGCTGCCCGCGGCGGTTCCCGTCACCGACATGGCCGCCATGGACGGCACCTCGCTGGACTATGAGGCCTGGGAACGGCTGGCCGCACGGGCCGAAAAGGCCACGGCCAACCGCAATGCCTCGTCAGATGCGCTGGAAACCTTGCGCCGCCAGCTGGTTGACTGGCGGGCCGCCCTTGTGGGCGCGCAGAACGCCAATGCCGCCCGCATCGCCACCCTCAGAACGCAGATCGCCGCCCTTGGCCCGGCCCCGGCCGAAGGGGCGGTCGAGGCCGAGGAAATCGCCAACCGCCGGTCGAAGCTGGGCGAACAGCTGGTCGAGTTGCAGGCCCCCGGCCTTGCCGCCGAAGAGGCCTATCGCCGTGCCGACGGCCTGATCGCCGAGATTGACCGGGTGCTGCGGGAACGGCAGGCCGATCAGCTGCTGAAACTGTGGCCCGCGCCGATCAACCCGGCCAACTGGCCCGAGGCGGTGATCGGCCTGACCGATACCGGCCAGCGGCTGTGGCTGGAACTGGCCGAGAGCTGGGCCAACCCCAAGGCGCGCGCCGCCTTTGGCGACAATGTGCCTTTCATCCTGCTTCTGGTCGCCCTGGCCATCGGGCTTCTGGTCTATGGCCGGGCCTGGGTGCAGGGGCTGGCCAGCCGCTTGCAAGACCGCGCCTCGGCCCGGGGGCGGCAGATCCTGGCGCTGCTCGCCTCGCTGGGGGAAATCGCCTTTCCGCTGATCGGCATCCTGTGCGCCTATGGCGCGTTCATGCTGACCGAGATGGTGGCCGACCTTGGCGCGCTGGTGGTCGATGCCATCGCCAATGCCGCCCTTTACGTCACGCTCGCGGCCTGGCTTGCGGGGCGCGTCTTTCCGCGCGGGGCCTCCGAGGGGCCCCTTGGCCTGCCGCCCGAACGCCGGGCCGAGGCGCGCTATCATGCCGTCGCGATGGCGCTGCTGATCGGGCTTGACGGTGTCCGCTTTGCCGCCATGGACGCGCAATCCTATTCCGAGGGCACCACGGCGGTGGCCGCCTTCCCCGGGCTGGCGGTTTCGGGGCTGATTCTGGTGCGGCTGGGACAGCTTTTGTTCCGCCACCTGTCGCGCGACCGCCGCGAGGGCGAGGGCCAAAGCTATGGCATGCGGCTGATCGGCATTCTGGGGCAGGGGGCGATGCTGGTCGGCGTGCTCGGCCCGGTGCTGGCGGCCGTGGGCTATGTGCCGGCGGCCTCGGCGATGATCTATCCGGCCATGATAAGCCTCGGCGTCGTCGGCCTGTTGCTGGTGGTGCAAGATCTTGTGACCGATCTTTACGCCTTGATCACCCGATCGGACGACACGGCGGGTGAGGCGCTCTTGCCGGTTCTGGCCAACTTCACCCTTGCGCTGGCCAGCCTGCCGGTCTTTGCGCTGATCTGGGGCGCACGCACCTCGGACCTGACCGAGCTTTGGACACGCTTTCGCGAAGGCTTCGCCCTGGGCGATACCCGGATCTCGCCGACCAATTTCCTTGTCTTCGCGGTGGTCTTTTCCATCGGCTATGTGCTGACGCGTATGTTCCAGGGCGGGTTGAAGACGTCGATCCTGCCGCGCACGTCGCTGGATCAGGGCGGGCAGAATGCCATCGTCTCGGGTCTTGGCTATATCGGCATCTTTCTTGCCGGGCTGGTGGCGATCAACGCCGCCGGGATCGACCTGTCAGGTCTTGCCATCGTCGCCGGTGCGCTGTCGGTCGGTATCGGTTTCGGCCTGCAGACCATCGTGTCTAACTTTGTCTCGGGCATCATCCTGCTGATCGAACGCCCGGTGTCCGAAGGTGACTGGATCGAGGTCGGCACCACCCAGGGCATCGTCAAGTCGATCTCGGTCCGCTCGACCCGCATCCAGACCTTCGACAGGTCGGATGTGATCGTGCCAAACTCGGATCTGGTCTCGGGCCGGGTGACGAACTGGACGCGCTTCAACCTGACGGGCCGGCTGATCGTGCCGGTCGCGGTGCCCTTCACCACCGACAGCCGCAAGGTCGAGGCGATTCTGCGCGAGGTGGCCGAAGCCCAGCCGCTGGTCATCCTCAAGCCGCCGCCGGTCGTGGCCCTGGTGGGCTTTGGGCTCGAGACGATGAATTTCGAAATCCGCGTGATCCTGCGGGATGTGAACTTTCAGCTGCAGGTGCGCTCGGACATCAATCACCAGATCGTTGCGCGCTTTGCCGCCGAGGGGATCATGCTGTCGAATGCCCACCGCGATTTCCTGCTGAAACAGGCTCAGGAGGCCGCCCAGACCGCCGCCGAGGCCGAAGCCGCGCAAGAGGCCGAACGGGCCGTGGCCGAATTTCTGGAACCCCCTCCGCCGCCCGCATCGAAACGCCGCAAAAGCCCGCCCAAGGATGCCACCCCATGATGATGACCGAGCCGCTCTTTCGCGATGACGCTTACCTGCGCGAGGCCGAGGCCCGGGTGCTGGCCCATACGCCCGAAGGCGGCATCGTGGTGGATGCCTCGGTGTTCTATGCCACCGCCGGGGGGCAACCGGGCGACAGCGGCCAGATCCAGTGGGACGGTGGGCGCATGGCCATCGCGACGGCCGTCAAGGTGGAAGGCGGTGGCATCGCGCTGGTCCCGGCCGAGCCTCTGGCCCTGCCGCCCGTCGGCGCGCAGCTGCGCCAGCGCATCGACTGGGACCGCCGCCACCGCCACATGCGGGTGCACACCGCGCTGCATCTTCTTTCGGTGGTGATCCCGCTGCCGGTAACGGGTGGCCAGATCGGTGCCGACAAGGGCAGGCTCGATTTCGACATGCCCGAGGTGCCAGCCGATATCCCCGCGCTGGAATCGGCGCTGAACGCCCTGATCTCCCGCGATCTTGCGGTCACCGACAGCTGGATCACCGATGCCGAACTGCTGGCCAATCCCGGCCTTGTGAAAACCATGTCGGTCATGCCGCCCATGGGGCAGGGCCGCGTCCGGCTGGTGCGGATCGGCGATGAGACAGCCCAGATCGATCTGCAGCCCTGCGGCGGCACCCACGTCGCCCGCACCGCCGAGATTGGCCGGGTCGAGATCGGCAAGATCGAGAAAAAGGGCCGTCAGAACCGCCGCGTTACGCTGATATTGTCCTGACAGCCCCAACCTTTCCGCTTGAGCCCCCTCCGACTTCCCGCTAAACACCCCGTCACGGACAGTTGGCCGAGTGGTCGAAGGCGCACGCCTGGAAAGTGTGTAGGCGGGGAACCGTCTCGAGGGTTCGAATCCCTCACTGTCCGCCACTATCCAGCTGCAAACCATCCATCGCCGTCGATGAGCGGTGAAATTCCTTTTGGTTTCAAAGGGGTTTAGCAAGTGCATGCGAACCACTAAGACAGCGCCGGCGCGGAAATTTGGTCTCAGAAGCCACGCAGTCTCGTTCCGACCGAACCTCGGCAGGGATCGGTACGCATGGAAAACTGACGCGATTTCAACGCGTTAAAAATCCTGCGAAAACGTCTCGTTCGAAATGTTCGCCTCGCCCTCGGTTTCGCTAAAACCGGCAGTGGGCGTGGTATGGCGAAATTCTGAGGCACGCAGAACTTCG
>JALQYS010000449.1 GCA_023254015.1 Paracoccaceae bacterium | reverse complement strand
TCGATCATCGGCAAGGAAGTGCGCTGGCAGCTGGAAGAGCAAGAGGGCAAGGGCCGTCTGCCCGACACCATCGTGGCCGCCATTGGCGGCGGGTCGAACGCCATGGGGCTGTTCTATCCCTTCCTCAACGATCCGTCGGTGAACATCATCGGGGTCGAGGCGGGCGGCAAGGGTGTGGATGACCGGATGCAGCATTGCGCCAGCCTGACCGGCGGGCGTCCCGGTGTGCTGCATGGCAACCGCACCTATCTGTTGCAGGACCCCGACGGGCAGATCCTGGAGGGGTTCTCGATCTCGGCGGGTCTGGATTATCCCGGCATCGGGCCCGAACATTCCTGGCTGCATGACGTGGGTCGGGCGAAATATGTCTCGATCACCGATGCCGAGGCGCTGGAGGCGTTCCAGCTGTGCTGTCAGCTGGAGGGCATCATCCCCGCGCTGGAGCCGTCCCATGCGCTGGCCCATGTGATGAAGATCGCCCCCACCCTGCCCAAGGACCACATCATCGTGATGAACATGTGTGGCCGCGGCGACAAGGACATTTTCACCGTGGCCAAGCATCTTGGCGTCGAGATGAAGGTCTGACGACCGGAGAAGGACAACACCCAAGCCATTGAAAAGGCGCATAAACCTTCGTTTATGCGCCTTTTTCCTGCGCCAGTCGACCTGCACAAACCTTTGAGGAATGGCAGGATGGCGCTGCCTCGGGCCTGGTGAGGTGGTCCGGCGAATCGGCTTGTCCCCAATCGGCTTGTCCCCGTCGTGACATGAGGCAATCACGAGTGAGGAGAACTGACCGTGGCAAGTGAACTTCTGGTAAAACGCCTGCTGACGCGGGCGAGTGTTTCGGTTCTCGCGGGTCTCTTGATGTCCTCGGCCGTTCTGGCCGAGGACATCTCCGGACCGGCGGAGGGTGCGGGCATTTCGGCAGATGGAGATGCGGGATCGCCCGAAGTCTCGATCGACCCGGTCGATCCGGGTGCGTGGGGCGGTGATGGCGAGATCGGGTCAGAGGAGCCCTCACGCGAGAACAACCCCGATGGAGAGGAAGGCGCCAATTATCGCGGCGGCGAGGATGAGGGCGCGGACGATGGCTCCGTCGACTTTGGCGGCCCTGAGGACGGCGAAACGGATGGGGCCGTGGCAGACGACGGCACCGATCCGGCCTGCGCCGCTTGCAGCGGCCTTCCCGAGATCACCGTTGATCCAGTCGAAGGCCCGGACGTCATGCATACCATGACCGATCAGGTCGAGACCCGCGGGGATGTTGGCGGCGGCAAGGATTTCGGCCACGCGGCCGAGCATGATGGCGGTCTGGGCGACTATTACCGCCGTGTCGTGAAGTGATGAAGGCGCTGCGCGGGCGGTCATGATGCCGCCCGCGCAGCCCCCCCTTCCGCAGCCGTCAGGCTTGACCGCCGATGCCTTGGCTGCGACGCTTTGTTGGCGGGATGGAGAGCGACGCAATGTTACGGCCTGTGCTTTTGGTGACGATATTGGCCCTTCAGGCGCTGGGGCCTGCCGCTCCGGCGGTGGCACAGACGGGAACTGGCATGGGCCTTTCCCCGGCCGAGGAGATCCTGCGCACCCTGCAAGAGCGCGGCTATCAGATCATCGAGGATGAAAAGACCTGGCTTGGTCGCCAGCGCGTTGTGGCCGTGAAAAATGGCATGCGGCGCGAGTTGGTGTTCATTCCCAGCACCGGCGAGGTTCTGCGCGACTATGCCCTGCGCATGGCCGAAGGGGGTGGCAACGACAATGCGGGCAACGCAACCGGCGTAGCCTCGGCGGGGGTGGCATCGGCGGGCAGCGGCGCGACACAGACCCGCAGTGCGGGCGACACCGGCACGCCCAGCGCGGTTGGTGTCAGCGTAGGCGATCCGGTTGGCATCGGCGCTGCGGATGCCGCGGCGGGGGGCGTGACAGAATGACAGGAAGTCTCCATTCCGGATCAAGGGCCTAGACGTGCCGCGGCTTGTTGCCTTCGGCCTTCTGCTTGGCCTTCAGGCCGCCTGCGGCCTGGTTTTTGTTCTTGATATCCTGCTGTCCGCCCTAGGCATCTATCCCGCGCCGCTGTCTTGGACGCTGCGCGAGCTGCTTGAAATCGGGGCGGGTGTCGGGCTTTGCCTGGGCATGGTGCTGGGGACGCTGCTGGTGCGCCGCGCCATTCGCGATCTCGACCGCGCCGAGGCGCGGCTGGAACGGGCCTCGGCGGCCTTCGTCGATCTGCTGAACGCGCGGTTCGATCAATGGGGGCTGACAACGGCCGAACGGGATGTCGCGCTGTTTGCCATCAAGGGGCTGTCGGTGCAGGAAATCGCCCGGCTGCGCGAAACCTCGGAAGGCACGATCAAGGCACAGACCGCCGCGATCTATCGCAAGGCGCAGGTCACGGGGCGGCCGCAACTGCTGTCGCTGTTCATCGAGGACATGATGGGGGCCGAACGTGACGCGGCCACGCGGCTTGATTCGGCGGCCTGACCGCCTGTCGCCGCGCCACGGCTTTCCGCATTTTTTTGGACCAGATTCCTGACAGGCCGCGGACACAGTCCTGTCCCCGCGCGGCGTCCGCGGCGCAGGATCGGGCAAGCTGGCCAGCCCGGATGGCGCGTTCGCGGCGCCTTGCAGGGATTCCGGCCGCCCCTCGACCGAAAGACGCCGTGGGAGAGAGCACCGAGCCAGCCCGCTCACCGCGCGATCATGGGGTCTAAACTGCGGTTTATGGCGCTGCTCCCCAGGGGGTAAAACCCTTTTCCTAAACTGCAAGTCAATGGTCAGACCCCGTTTCAGGCGGCTTTGTGGCCCTGTCGAGACCACTCGGCCCAGGCAAACCGCCAGCAATGGCCAGCAAAGGAACCCAATTGATGAAGCGCATTTTCCTGATCGCGACGATCTTCGCCCTGCCCTCATCGGCCGCATTGGCCGGCATCGACACCGATGGCCTGATCGCGGGCTATCAGTCCGAAGGCTATACCACCATCGAGGTCACCCGTGGCCTGACCGAGACCAAGGTCGAGGCCATTCGTGACAACTCGAAGATCGAAGTGGTTTACGACAACGGCACCGGCGCTGTGCTGCAAAGCGAGGCCGGCATGGTCGAAACCGGCGACGACATGCGCCCCGGCCTCACCATCCGCGACCGCAACCGCGACTTCCTGCGCGACGATGATGGGGACGATACCGCCACCGGTGATGACGGTGACGATCACGGCAAGGGGCGCGGCCGTGGACGGGATGGCGATCTGGGAGACGATTCGGGGGATGATCATGGCGGCGATGACCGCGGGGGCGATGACCACGGCGCCGACGATCATGGCGGGGATGACCATGGCAGCGACGATCACGGTGGAGACGACCATGGTGGGGATGACCATGGTGGAGAACATGACTGAGCCTTTTCGTCACAACGTGGCAGGCGTATGAAGCTGGTGGTTGGTCCGGGCTTGCCGGGCCGACCTTTCCCGTCAAGACTGCAGAGGCATGATGACCGGCTCTGATCCCAGACCACCCTTTCCGATCCGACGGCGCCTTCTGGCCGTTTCGCTTGTCCTTGCCCTTGGGGTGGCGGGGCCGGCGCTGGCCGATTATGTCGACAGCGTCCGCAACCAGCTGATCGAACAGGGATACCGCAGCATCTCGGTCAGCACGACCCTTTTGGGGCGCAGCAAGATCGTGGCGCAGAGCAAATCCGGCGTGCGCGAGATCATCCTGAACCCGAGAACCGGGGAAATCCTGCGCGATCAGTGGACCTCGGCGCAGACTGGTGCGGGCCCCTCGATCGTGGGCTCCGGGGCTGCGGATGAGGACGGCGAGGATAAGGACGGCAAGGGCCATGGTCGCGGCGGGGACGACGGCGGCGGGGACGACGGCGGCGGTGACGACGGCGGCGGCGACGACGGCGGCGGCGACGATCGGGGCGGCGGAGAGAGTGGCGATGGTCATGGTGGTGGCGATGGTGGCGGCGGCGATGGTGGCGGCGATGACTGAGGGGCTTCCCCCGCTGCGGGTCGCCTGATGCGAGGGCAGGCTTTCCTGATCGCCATTCTCACCGTTCAGGTGCTGTCGGCGGTGTTTTTCGTCTCTGACATCGCGTCGTCCTATGTCAGCCTCTGGTCTGCCCCGCTGTCCTGGGAGATGCGCGAGTATCTGGAGATTTCCGCCGCCCTTGGCTTGACCTTGGGGGTGGTGCTGGGCCTCTGGGTGTTGCGGCGCACCCTGCGCGAGCGCAATCTGGCGCAAGAGCGGCTGCGCCGCGCGTCAGGGGCCTTCATGACCCTGCTGGAAGAGCGGTTCCGCGAGTGGGGCCTGACGCCGGCCGAGCGTGATGTCGCGCTTTTTGCCATCAAGGGGCTGGCAACGCCGGAAATCGCGGCGCTGCGGGCAACCTCGGAAGGCACCGTCAAGGCGCAGACCAACGCGATCTATCGCAAGGCTGGCGTCACCGGGCGGTCTCAACTTCTGTCGCTGTTCATCGAGGATCTGATGCGCGACGAAGGAACCCTGCGCCCGCCGCGCGAGGGCGATCAGTCGGCCGCGTAACGCCGAAGGATGTCCAGCGGAACGATCTGCAGCGTGTCCATATGGGTGGCGGCCAGATGAACCTGCGGCGCGGCGCCTTCGTCATGGGCCTGCAGGAAGCGGCCCGCGCAAAGGCACCAGCGATCCCCCGGCTTGAGGCCGGCAAAGCCGTATTCAGGGCGCGGGGTGGACAGGTCGTTCCCGAGGTATTTCGAGAGCGCGAGAAACTCGGCCGTCATCACCGCGCAGACCGTGTGCATGCCGCGATCTTCGGGGCCGGTGTCACAGCAGCCATTGCGGAAAAACCCGGTCAGGGGGGCGGTGGAACAGGGCTCCAGCTTGCCGCCCAGAACATTGATCGATGCCGCCCGCATGATTTTCCTCCGATCGTGGCGCGGCCGGGCGGGGATTCCCGACAGGCCCTTGTTGGTGTAGCATGCTAGACTTCGGGCGTGGCAGGGCAAGGGAAAGGTCCGGGGTTTCATGGATGGTATCGTGGTTCTTGTCCTTCTGGCCGTTCTGGCGATGCCGGTGTCGATCATCGTGCTTTTCGTTCAGGTCGCGGGCCTGAAGGGACGTTTGCGGCGGCTGGAGGCGGCGCAAGCCGTGGCCGGCCCTGCAGGGGGCGCGGCCTTTGAGGCTGCGCCCGCCCCCCTTGCGCCGCCCCCCTTGCCGGACGAAGCGGCCGCCCCCCTGCCCCCGACCGGGCAGATCGTGGCCCCCCCGCCCCAGACGGCGGAAATCCCGCCGCCCGAGGCCCCGCAAACCGGCCAGAACCGCCCGCTGGTCCTGCGCCGCGACCGGGTTGCCGCGCTGGGGCGCTGGCTGCGCGAGAATTGGGTTTATGCGGTCTCGGCAGCGTCGCTGGCCCTCGCCGGGATCTTCTTTGTGCAATACGGGGTCGAGCGGGGGCTGTTGCCGCCCGGGCTGCGAGTGCTGGCCGCGCTGGTTTTTGGCGGGGCGCTGGTGGCCGCGGGCGAAGGGCTGCGCCGGCGCCATGGAGACGAGGGCCGGGCGGCCACGGCCATGCTGCCTTCGGTGTTTTCCGGGGCGGGGATCGTCACGCTCTTTGCCGCCGTTCTGGCCGCGCGCCAGCTTTACGGGCTGATCGGGCCGCAGATGGCCTTTGCCGGGCATCTGGCCACGGCCGCGCTGGCGGTGGCGATCGGCTGGTTCTCGGGCCCCCTCCTCGTGGCCGTTGGCCTCGTCGGGGCTTTTGCCGCGCCTTTCGTGGTGGGCGGGGACAGCACCGCAATCGACTGGCTTTACGGCTATTTCGCCCTGATTGCGGCGATTGGGCTGGGGGTCGATGCCGTGCGCCGCTGGGCCTGGGTTTCGGTTCTGGCGCTGGTGCTGGGCTATGGCGGCGGCGGGCTGATCGCGGCAGGCACGGGCAGCGCGGCGGGCTGGTTGGTGCAGCTTCTGGCGCTGGTGGTGCTGGCCGCCACCCTGCCCGAACTGCGGCTGATCCCGGCCCAGGCCGGGCCCGCGCCCCTGCCTGCGCTCTTGACCCGGGGCAAGGCGGGCTGGCCGCCCTTTCCGGTGCGGCTGGTGCTGGGGGCGGTGCTGGCCAGCGCGCTTGGCCTGCTTTGGCTGACCCATGGCGCGGCGGAGACCGCCCTTCTGGCCTTCGCGGGGCTGGCGCTCATGGCGCTGGGGCTTTCGCTTTGGGCCGAGCGGGCCGAGGGGCTGGCCGACATGGCGCTTTGGCCCGCACTGGCCGGGCTGGCCGGGCTGGGGCTGACGGCGGGCCATCACGCGCCGGTCTGGCAAGGCTTCATCGCGCAGGCCATCGCCCTGCGACCGCCGGAAACCGCGCCGTCGCTGACGGCCAGTCTGGTTCTGGGGCTGGCCACGCTGGTATCGCTGGCGGCTGCCTATCGGGCGCTGCGCCCAGGGTCCTGGGGCGTGCCCTTTGGCCTGGCGGCGGGGCTTGTGGCGCCGCTGACCGCACTCGTGCTAGAGCTTTTCTGGCAACCGGCGACGGTGCTTGGCCCCTACCTCTGGGCGCTGCATGTGAGCGGGCTTGCCGGGCTGATGGTGGGGTTTGCGCTGCGCCTTGCCCGCGCGGACGCCCCCGAGATGCGGCGGGCGGCCCATGGCGCACTGTCGGCGCTGTCGCTGATAGCGCTGGCGCTGTTTCTTGTCACCACCAAGACCGCGCTGACGCTGGCCTTGGGGGCGCTGGTCGTGGTCGCCTCGGCGCTGGACCGCCGGTTTCGCCTGCCCGAGATGAGCCTTTTTCTGCAGGCGGGGGCGTCGGTGCTGGGCTATCGGCTGCTGGTAGATCCGGGGCTGGACTGGGGCTTTGCCGCGCCGGTGGGACAGGTCGTGCTGGCCTTTGGCGGCCCCATTCTGGCGATGCTGGCGGCAGGATGGCTGTTGCGCCCGCTGGATAGGCCCCTGGCAAGGACCGTGGCCGAGAGTTCGGCGGCGGGCCTTTCTGCCATTCTGGCGAATGTGCTCATCACGCGCTGGCTGGACAGCGGTGATCTAGGCCGCGTCGAAAGCCATTGGGGCCTGACGCTGAACAGTCTGCCCTGGCTGATCTTTGCGCTGATGCAGGCGTGGCGGGCGGCGGGCGGGGGCGCCTTGGCGGGGCTGCGCCGGGGGCTGGCGGCCCTTGGCGGGCTGATCGCGCTGGCGGGGCTGGCCGTGGCGGTCACATGGGCCAACCCGCTTTTCACCCCCTCGCCCGACATCACGGCCGGCCTTGTGCAAGGACCGCGGGTGCTGGACACGCTGCTTCTGGCCTATGCCCTGCCCGGCCTGATCCTGATGGCCGCCGCGCGCTGGCTGCCCGGGCTTGCGCCCCGGCTGCGTCTGGCCTGTCTGGCGATGGCCGCCGGGCTGATCGCGCTTTATGCCGGGCTGGAGATCCGGCGGTTGTGGCAGGGGGATTGGCTGGGCATTCCCGGCGTCCTGCAAGGGGAGCTTTACAGCTATACCCTGGCGATGATGGGCCTTGGCGCGGGCCTGTTGTATCAGGCGATCGCGCGGCGGTCGGCAGGATTGCGGCGGCTGGCCATGGCGATGATCGGGCTGACCGTGGCCAAGGTCTTTCTGGTCGATGCCGCAGGGCTGAGCGGCCTGACACGGGTGGTCAGCTTTGCCGGGCTTGGCCTGTCGTTGGCCGCTCTGGCTTGGCTGAACCGCTGGGCCGGGCGTGCGGGGGACCGGGGAGGCTAGATCAGCCGCCGGCCCAGTCTGGCAAAGACCACGGCCAGCACGATCCGAACGACATGATGCGCGGTGACATAGATCACGCTCATGTTCAGGCTCAGCGCGATCAGGCTCATCTCGGCCAGCCCCCCGGGGGCAAAGGCAAGAAAGGCCGCCGCGACGGGCTCGTCGGTCAGCCAATGCACCACTCCGGCAAAGCCGAAGGCCAAAAACAACGAGACCGCGCCATTCACCATGGCCAGCCGGCCACAGCGCGCCAGCATCTGCCGCGACATCCCGACAAAGCGCACGCCCAGCCCCGCCCCCAGAATGACCTGCGTCACCGCGATCAGCCAGGCGGGCGGAATGGCCTGCAAAAGCCCTGTCACATGCAGCACCGCCGAGGCCAGGACCGGTCCGGTGATGATATAGCCCGGAAAGCGCAGGCGTTTGCCCGCCAGCGCGCCGATGGCCCCTGCCCCCAGCATCAGGACCGCATCGCGCAGCGTCAACGGCACGGCAGCCCCGACCATGGCCGTCCCCGCCGCCGAGCCCACGCTATGCCCCGTGAGCGCCAGAAAGATCAGCGGCACGGTGATGATGGTGCCGATCAGCCGCAGGGTCTGCAGCACGATCAGCAGGCGCACATCGGCCCCGGCCTCTTCGCCCATCTGCACGCTTTCGATCAGCCCGCCCGGCACGGCGCCATAAAAGGCCTCGACCCGGCTCAACCCGCCCCGGCGATAGATGGCATAGGCCGCCGCATGGGCCAGCGGGACAAAGACCCCCAGTGCCGCCAGCGACGGCACCCAGCCCGCCGCGGCCCGCGCCACCTCGGGCGTGAAGGCCCCGCCGATGGCGACCCCGATCACCGGCACGAAGGAAAACCGCAGGCGGGCGGGCAAGGTCAGCGGGCGGCCCAAGGGCCGGATGTCCAGCGCCGCCAGCCCCCCCACCAGCACCATGGACCCCAGAAGATAGCCCAGCGGCAGATGGGCGGCATGGGCCAGAAGCCCCCCCACCGCGCCCAGCGCCAGCGTCACCGCCAATGCTTGCAGATCAACCCCGCGCATCGGACCTCCAGAGGCAAAAGACCGTCACAATCGACAGGGCAAAGCTGCCTGACCACGGCCTGAAGAGCATGGCCATCGCCTCGTCACGGGGCAGGATCAGATCGCCATGGCGGATCAGCCGCCCCTTTGCGAGACCAGACAATACAAAGTCTGCCAGCAATAAAAGGCGCGCGCCCAGGACGTGTGCGCGCGATGCGATTGCTCCCGGAACGCCGGCCACGTGGGCGACAAGGACCGGCACGCCGGCACGCAAGCGACGCCACGGCATCGGCATGCCGAAGGCCGGATTGCCCATCGTGCGAACAGGCCGCGCAAGGATCTGGGCAAAGCCCCCCGCGACCAGCGCCCTTGCGGCCAGTGTGACCTTCGGGATCATCCGGCTTACCAATGCGGCGGCGGCACATTGGCCTCGGCCGAGCCAAGGCCCATCGCCTCGCGTTCGGCCTCCCGCTCGGCCAGAAGCTGGACGATCCGCGTCAGCCGGTCGATCTCGCGGGCCTGCCCCGCCACCACGTCGGACAGATCCTCCACCGCGCGGATCAGGTGCGCCATGCGTTCTTCCACTGCGTCCAGTCGTTCCATCGGTCATCCGCCGCTTGCCGTGCCTTTGCCCCTTCGTTAGAGGAAGGGCCAAGCGATGCAAGGTGAAACCCGATGTCTGACGCCAAGAATTCCGAAGGCAAGGTCCGCCGTCCCAAGGCCGAAACCCCCAAAGGGTTCCGCGACTATTTCGGGGCCGAGGTGACCGAACGCAAGGCGATGCTGGATGCGATCACCGGCGTCTATCATCGCTATGGCTTTGACCCGCTGGAAACCAGCGCCGTGGAAACGGTCGAGGCGCTGGGCAAGTTCCTGCCCGATGTCGATCGCCCGAATGAGGGCGTCTTCGGCTGGCAGGATGAGGATGGTGACTGGCTGGCGCTGCGCTATGACCTGACCGCCCCCTTGGCCCGCGTGGCCGCGCAGTTCCGCAATGACCTGCCGACGCCCTATCGGCGCTATGCCATGGGTCCGGTCTGGCGCAACGAAAAGCCGGGGCCGGGCCGCTTCCGCCAGTTCTATCAATGTGATGCCGACACGGTCGGCTCGGGCTCGGTTGCGGCCGATGCCGAGATTTGCGCCATGCTGTCGGATGCGCTGGAAACCGTGGGGATTCCGCGCGGCGACTATGTGGTGAAGGTGAACAACCGCAAGGTGTTGAACGGGGTGATGGAGGTGGCGGGCGTTCTGGACCCGTCGAACCCCGAGAAATTCGCCCATGAACGCGGCATCGTCCTGCGCGCCATCGACAAGATCGACCGGCTTGGGGATGAGGGCGTGCGCGCCCTTCTGGGGGAAGGCCGCAAGGACGAAAGCGGCGATTTCACCAAGGGCGCGGGGCTTTCGGCGGAACAGGCCGAGGTGGTGATGGGCTTTACCAGCGCCAAGCGTGACACGGGCACCGCCACGGTGGCCCGCCTGCGCGAGCTGATCGGCGCCTCGGTCATTGGGGCCGAGGGCGTGGCGGAACTGGAAACCATGGCCGAGCTTCTGGATCGTCAGGGCTATGGTGCCGACCGCATCATTCTGGACCCCGGCGTTGTCCGCGGTTTGGGCTATTACACAGGCCCCGTCTATGAGGCCGAGCTGACCTTTGAAATCCTTGACGAAAAGGGCCGCAAGCGGCAGTTCGGCTCGGTCTCGGGCGGCGGGCGTTATGACGATCTGGTGAAACGCTTCACCGGGCAGGCCGTGCCTGCGACGGGCGTGTCAATCGGGGTCGATCGCCTCCTCGCGGCGCTCCGCGCAAAGGGGCGCGTCGGCGGCTCGTCGGCAGGCCCCGTCGTGGTGACCGTGATGGACCGGGACAGGATGGCCGATTACATGGCCATGGTGGCCGACCTGCGCAATGCCGGCATCCGCGCCGAGGTTTACTTGGGCAACCCCACGAACTT
>JALQYS010000135.1 GCA_023254015.1 Paracoccaceae bacterium | reverse complement strand
GAGGAATTGGCAAAGCCCGCCGCCCCGGCAGCCCCTGCGCCCGTTATGATCGCCAAGCCAGCACCGGCGGCCAAGCCTGTTGTCATGGCCTCGGTCAAGCCGGTGATCCCGGTTGCGCCGTTGGTTCCTGCGGCCCCCGTGGCTCGGGCGGCCCCCGCGGCCCCCGCTGCCCCGGTGGTCGCCAAGCAGCCCGCGCCCTATGCCAAGGCGGCCCCAACCGGCGGGTATGAGGTGGCTGCGGCCAACGGCCCGGCCAGGGGCCAGATCGGCTGTTATACCTCTGCCCCGGTGGCCGAGCGGGTCAAGACCCGCAACGGTGGCACGGTTGTGGTTTGCACCCGCGGGGATGGGACGCTGACGGGCTGGCGCCCGCCGGTCTATCCGCGCGAGGCCGGTGTCGGCGCGGCGATCAGCGATCCGGTCATGGTGGCGCAGGGCGGCGTGCAGCATGGCACGGTTGCCAGCGCGGCGGATGGGGTCATCCCGACCCCGCCCAAAGGCTATAAACTGGCTTGGGAAGATGGGCGGTTGAACCCGAACCGCGGCAAGGGCACCGCTGCGGGCTGGGCGTCACAAGATCAGGTCTGGACGCGCAAGGTCCCGGCCAAGCTGACGGCTGACACGCCTCAGGCCAAGCGCAAGAAGGCCCTGCAGCCGGGCGCGCAGCTGACCGTATCGACCAAGGGGCAGGCTGCCACCGCGCCCGTGCAGAAAAAGTCCGCCCCGGGCGGCGCCTATATTCAGGTCGGCACCTTTGGCGTTGTGGCAAATGCCGATGGCGCTGCGGCGCGGCTGAAGGGCTTGGGCCTGCCGGTGGCGCGGGCCAGGATCACCTCGGCCGGCAAGGCGATGCAGATCGTAATGGCCGGGCCCTTTGGCTCGGCGGCCAATGCGCAGGCGGCCCTGTCGATGGCCCGTCAGGCCGGTTTCGGCGACGCCTTCATTCGCTGACAGGCTGTTCCGGTTCAGATCAAGGCCCCCGCAAGGGGGCTTTGTCATTCCGAGCAGATTGCCTGGAATTCCAGCCAGTCCTCATCGCGCAGCACCGGCTCGGGGCTGCCCTGCGGATAGGGGTCATGGGACACCAGCGCCGGCATGTCTTTGCTAGCCGCGCCGAACGGCGTCGAAGAGACCTTGGCCACCTTGAACAGCGCCAGCAACTGCCCGGCGTCCGGCGGTGGCGGGGCAGGGCGGGCCAGAAGGGTCTCGCCAAAACCCTGCAGGGCCTCATCGGCCACGCTGCCCGTGGTCAACAGCCCCAGCGTCGCCCCGAGGCCCAGATGGGCCAGAACCTCGTCAAGCGGGTCTTGACCCAGCCCTTGCAGCCGCGCCTGCAGCAGAAGGCCTGCCATCGTATCCGGCCCATCGGCGGTTTCGACCATGGCGCGGGGCAGCAGGAGAATGTCGCCGGGCAGGGCCGCGGGCGCCACTAGCCCTTCGCGCAGCACTTCGATCCGCGGCGGGGCCTTGGGGAAAAGCCGTTCGGCCAGCAGGCTGGCCGCGCGCCGGCCCGGCACCGATTTGCAGGGCTGGCCCGTCAGGCGGGCCAGATCTGCCAGCGCCAGATCGCCAAGTTCGGCCCGCGTCGGCGCGGGCAACACACCCTCGGCATAGCGCGTCACCTGACCCGGCAGCCAGAACACCAGAACGCCCACAACTCCGATCGCAAAGCCCGCCAGGACCAGCCCCCGCAGGCGCCCGGGCCGGGGCTTGCGCCGCTCCAGCGCCCGATGCACCGTGTCCAGCGCCGAAATCATCTCGGTATCGTCCAGTTCGATCTCTTCGCCCGCGTCCAGCCCGGGGGCAAAGCGGGCGGGCATCTGGCCGGGGTTCAGACGTTCGATGGCCGGCAAAGACCATTGCGCCAGCGGCGCTTCGCTGCGCGGATCGCTCAGAACGATCGTGGCATCCCGCAGCCCGACGATGACATCGCGGCCCCGTGCCCCCGGCGCCTCGTGCCAGAGCGCCGAGGCCTCCAGCCGCTGGTATTTCGCAAGCGCCGTCATGGGCGGCAGGAACCCTTTTTCCCGGTTTCCCGCACGTTAGTGCAAGCGCGCCACGGGCACAACCAAGGCGCCGTCACAGCCCTTCAAAGGCGCAAAGGGCGTGCACCTCCATCCCAAGCGCCTCCAGCTTGCGCCTGCCGCCCAGATCGGGCAGGTCCACCACAAAGGCACAGCCCACCACCTCGGCCCCCAATCGTTCGATCAGCTTGATCCCGGCTTCGGCTGTGCCGCCCGTGGCCAGAAGGTCATCCACCAACAGCACCTTTTCGCCGGGCTGCATGGCGTCGTCATGCACCTCGACCACCGCCTCGCCATATTCCAGCTTGTAGGCCTGCGCGATGGTCTGGCCGGGCAGCTTGCCCTTCTTGCGGATCGGCACAAAGCCGGTGGAGAGCTGATGCGCCACGGCCCCGCCCAGAATGAAGCCGCGCGCCTCAAGCCCCACCACCTTGTCGATCCGCACGCCCACATAGGGCGCCAGAAGCTGGTCGACACACATCCGAAACCCGCGCGGATCGGCAAAGAGCGTGGTCACATCGCGGAACAGGATGCCCTCATGCGGGAAATCCACGATCGTGCGGATATAATCGCGCACCGTTTTCTGGCCGGGTCTTGCGGGGGGCGTGGTCATCGTCTGGGGTCTTTCTGCGGTTCAGGGATAAAGCCTGCGCAGGGCCATGCGGTCCTGCCCGGCGATGGTGGTGGTCTCGTTGCTGTCTTGCGACAGGATCGAACGGCCCTCGTAATAGCGGTTTTCGATGTCGTAGAGAAAGCCAAGGCACTGGAACAGCTCTTCCAGCACGACCGAGGGCACGTCGCGCGGCTGGATGTCCTCGGAGATCAGCATCGAGGCGCCGGTGATTTCGGCCTGTTCGTTCCACCACAGCCACATGAAACCCACGCCAATCACCTGCCCGTTCGGAATGCGGGGGATGTTGCGGGTGGTTTCGCCTTCCGAGATCGCGGGAAGCGACACGATGATGTCGGGGTCGCGCAGGGTGTCGTCGCGCCGGATGCGCAGACCGGCGCCCGCGCCGTTGATCTGGGCAATCGCCCGGTCCAGCTCGCGCGAGACGCGGGCGGCCAGATCGCGCGGATAGCGGCGATGCGCGGCGGCCAGCGCCAGTGTAATCTCGGGCGCGGCCCATTTGACCACCGGCCCGTCACAATCGCCGCCGGGCGTGGCGCCACAGGTGGCCAGCCGGAAAAAGTCCTTGTCCGACAGCTTGCCCTCGGTCATCACCCCGTCGCCGGCCCAAAGCGGCAGGGCCACAAGGCCGGCGGCAAGGCAGGCCGCCAGCGCCAGTCCGATTGCCTTTGTCATCCTATCCAACCCTTGCCCCGATTGGGGCTTCGATACCACGGGCCGGATCGGCGCCACAAGCGCCGCCCCTGCGGCAGAGCGCCCGCACCATCACAGCACCCGCCCCGCAACGGCATCAAGCCTGGCCAGAAGATCAGGGTCGCGCTTGTCAGGGGCGGTCATCAGCGCATGGCTCAACGCATGGTCGCAGCCCTGCGGGCAGGGCGCGCGGTCCGCGTCCAGATGGCCGGGCAGGGCGGCAACCAGCGCGCGGGCCCGGCCGGAATTGGCGACCAGCGTCGCAATCACCTGCTGCACGTCCACCGCGTCATGGCCGTCGTGCCAGCAGTCATAATCGGTCACCATGGCGACGCTGGCATAGCAAAGCTCGGCCTCGCGGGCCAGTTTCGCCTCGGGCATGCCGGTCATGCCGATCACATCGGCCCCCCATTGCTGATACATCAGGCTTTCGGCCCGGGTGGAAAACTGCGGCCCCTCCATCGCCAGATAGGTCGCGCCCACATGCACCCGCGCCCTCGCCTGCCGGGCTGCCATGGCGCAGGCAGCCGAAAGCTGCGGGCAGGTCGGATGGGCCAGCGACACATGGGCCACGCAGCCCGGCCCGAAAAAGCTTTTCTCGCGGGCAAAGGTCCGGTCGATATACTGGTCGACCAGCACGAAATCCCCCGGCGCGAAATCCTCGCGCAACGAGCCCACCGCCGAGACCGCCACCACATCGGTGCAACCCAGCCGCTTCAGCGCGTCGATATTGGCGCGATAGTTGATGGACGAGGGCGTCTCCACATGGCCCCGGCCATGGCGCGGCAGAAAGGCCATCGCCAGCCCGTTCAGCCGCCCCACCAGCACCTGATCCGAAGGCCTGCCCCAGGGCGTTTTCACCTTGACCCACGAGGCGCCCTCCAGCCCGTCGATCTGATAAACCCCCGATCCGCCGATGACCCCGATCATTCGGGTATTCGTCTGGGTCATGGAACCGCTCTCCTGATCTTGCCGGCATGGCACCGCGCCATTCTGCGGCGCAATCGCCCCGGGTTTCAAGCCCGCGCAAAGACGCCTCCTCAGCGCGCCGATCAAGACACATCGGGTCTTGCCCTTCCCGAAATACTCCGCGGGGGGAGACGGCTTCGATCCGAAGCCGGCGGGGGGCGCGAAGCCCCCCATGCCCGACACTGGCCACTGGTGCAACGCCGCAGCATCGGGCAAAAGGGGCCAAACGACGGAACGGGGGGCGCAGATGATTTCGGCAGAGGCCATTCGGGCGGGGGATCGGCGGGCGCTGGCGCGGGCCATCACACTGGTGGAAAGCGCGCGGGCCGATCACCGGGCGCAGGCGCTGGCGCTTCTCTCTGCGCTGGGCCGTGACCGGCAGGCCCTGCGCATCGGCCTGTCGGGCACACCCGGCGTCGGCAAGTCAACCTTCATCGAGGCTTTCGGCAAACGCCTGACCGCGCAGGGAAAACGGGTCGCGGTTCTGGCGGTGGACCCGTCCTCGGCCCGTTCGGGCGGCTCGATCCTGGGCGACAAGACCCGGATGGAAGAGCTGTCGCGCGATCCTCTCGCCTTCATCCGGCCTTCGCCCTCTCAGGCGCAGATGGGGGGCGTCGCCCGCCGCACCCGCGAGGCAGTGGCGCTGTGCGAGGCGGCCGGTTTTGACGTGGTGCTGATCGAGACGGTGGGCGTCGGCCAGTCCGAGACGATGGTGGCCGAGATGTGCGACCTCTTCCTCCTTCTTCTGGCGCCTGCGGGTGGGGACGAGTTGCAGGGCGTCAAGCGCGGCATCATGGAGATGGCCGACCTGATCCTTGTTAACAAGGCCGACGGCGATCTGAAACCGGCCGCCACCCGCACCTGTGGCGACTATGCCGGTGCCTTGCGCCTGTTGCGCCGCCGTCCGCAGGATCCCGACGGATTCCCCAAGGCGATGATGGTCTCGGCCGTGGAACAGTCGGGCATGGCCGAGGCCTGGGACGAGATGCAGGCGCTGGCGCTCTGGCGGCGCGAGACCGGCCATTGGGCGGGCCGCCGCGCTGCGCAGGCCCGGCACTGGTTCGAAGAAGAGGTGCGGCAGGGTCTGCTGGCGGCCCTTGCCCGCGAACCGGCCAAAGGCATCATGGCCCGCCTGGGCGAGACGGTGGCCAGGGGAGAGGCCACACCCGAAGCGGCGGCGGCCGAGATGCTGGGCCTTCTGGGCCGCGTCTGACGCCGTCGCAACGCCCCCCGAGGAGACGCCGCAGGCGTACGACGAGGGTTCCGGGAAAGAGACATCGGAAAGGGCCGCTCAGGCCCAACGGCCCTCGAAATCCTCAGGCACCAGCAGGTGGTCGCGCGACAGTTCGGTCGCCTTCTGCACGCCACACAGCGCCATGGTGATGTCGAGTTCCTTCCAGATGATCTCCAGGGCCTTGGCCACGCCGGGCTGTCCCATCGCCCCCAGACCGTAAAGATAGCTGCGCCCGATGAACGTGCCCTTGGCCCCCAGGGCCAGCGCCTTCAGCACGTCCTGACCCGACCTTATGCCGCTGTCGAGGAACACCTCGGTCCGGTCGCCCACGGCCCGCACGATCTGCGGCAGCATCCGGATCGACGACAAGGCCCCGTCCAGTTGCCGCCCGCCATGGTTCGACACGATGATCGCATCGGCCCCGGTGTCGGCCGCCATGCGGGCGTCATCGGCATCAAGGATGCCCTTCAGGATCAGCTTGCCCCCCCATTGGTCGCGAATGCGGGCGACCTTCTTCCAGTCCAACAGCGGATCGAACTGCTCGTTCGTCCATGAGGTCAGGCTGGCCAGATCGCCGACGCCCTTGGCATGGCCCACGATGTTGCGGAAGGTCCGCCGCGGGGTGGCCAGCATGCCAAGCGACCAGCGCGGCTTGGTCATCATGTCAAGGATGTTCGGCAGCGTCAGCCGGGGCGGGGTGGTCAGCCCGTTTTTCAGATCCTTGTGGCGCCGGCCGAGGATCTGCAGATCCAGCGTCAACACCAGGGCCGAGCATTTCGCCGCCCGGGCCCGTTCGATCAGGGCATCGACAAAGTCCTCGTCGCGCATGACGTAAAGCTGGAACCAGAAGGGTTTCGGCGAAAACTGCGCCACGTCTTCGATCGAACAGACCGACATGGTCGACAGGGTGAAGGGCACACCGAATTCCGCCGCCGCCCGGGCCGCCTTGATCTCGCCATCGGGGGCCTGCATCCCGCAAGAGCCGACCGGCGACAGCGCCACCGGCATCGCCACCCGCTCGCCAATCATCTGGCTTTCGGTCGTCCGCCCGGTCAGATCGCGCGCCACGCGTTGACGCAGCCGGATCCGGGCGAAATCCGAGACGTTGTCGCGAAAGGTCTGCTCGGTATAGCTGCCCGACTCCATGTAGTCATAAAACATCTTCGGCGTGCGCTTCTTGTGCAGCGCCTTCAGGTCGTCGATGCAGGTGATGACTGGCATGGTAGCTCCCGGTTCTTCTCAGGTGACTTTGACAGTCTTGCCGGCCAAAGCAAGACCGCGCGGGCGATTTGTCCAAACCCCGGTTCAGGCGGAATTCGGACGGTTTCCCTGGACGATGTCCGAACGGAAATCGACTAGAGCGGGGTCACCTTGCCGATCAGGGCCGCCTGACCGCGTGGTTGGCCGTCTGCATCGCGGATCGTCCACAGCACCGTTTCGCCGATGCGAAAGCGCCGGCCATCGGCGGCCTTGCGGATGCCGGTGTAATCCGACACCCAACCGCGTTCGGCCGCCTGTTGCAGAAAACGGTTGCGGTCGCGCTGGATATCCGGGTCATCTTCGGCCGACAGACGCGAGGGCAGGCGGGTGAAGGCCTCCCAGTCCATCGCCCACAGCGTCAGTGCCGCGCGGTTGGCATAGCAGAAGATCGGGTCTGCCCCGGTGCCGTGGCTGACCAGCGGCAGCGGCGACAGGAACAGCTGGCGCGCAAAATCGGGATCGTCCGGCGCGCAGCCCGCCAGAAGGGGCCGCCCCGTCACCGCGGCAAAGCTTTTTCCCAGCAGCCGCGACCAGTCGCGGACCGACGCCTGTTCATGCACCTCGCCCATGGCTCAGGCGGAATGGGCGCCCTGTGCCAGATCGGCAACAAAGGCCAGCACCTGTTCGGGCGTCTTGCCCGCGCCGATTTCCTTGACGATGGCCGAGCCCACCACGCAGCCATCGGCCACGCTGGCGATGGTGCGAGAGGCCTCGGGCGTGTTG
>JALQYS010000096.1 GCA_023254015.1 Paracoccaceae bacterium | reverse complement strand
TCAGGTTCACCGCGCCCATGCGCGTCCAGGCTTGTCCCGTGCGACCCGAGCGCGAGGGCAGCACGCAATCCATCATGTCGATGCCGCGCTCGACGGCCCCCACGATATCATCCGGCTTGCCCACGCCCATCAGATAGCGCGGCTTGTCGGCGGGCAGGAAACCCGGCGCGTAATCAAGGACGGAGAACATCGCCTCTTGCCCCTCGCCCACCGCAAGGCCGCCGACGGCATAGCCATCAAAGCCGATCTCCACCAGCGCGCGCGCCGATTCCTCGCGCAGGTCGCGGTTTACCCCGCCTTGCATGATGCCGAACAGCGCATGGCCCGGCCGGTCGCCAAAGGCGTCGCGCGACCGCTGCGCCCACCGCATCGACAGGCGCATGGATTTGGCCACCGTGGCGTCATCGGCGGGCAGCGCCGGGCATTCGTCGAAACACATCACGATGTCCGAGCCCAGAAGCCGCTGGATCTCCATGCTGCGTTCGGGGGTCAGCATGTGCTTGGATCCGTCAATATGCGACGAGAACCGCACCCCCTCTTCGGTCAGCTTGCGCAGGGATGACAGGCTCATCACCTGAAAGCCGCCGGAATCGGTCAGGATCGGCCGTTCCCAGTTCATGAACTTGTGCAGGCCCCCCAGATGGGCGATGCGCTCGGCCGTGGGGCGCAGCATCAGGTGATAGGTGTTGCCCAAAAGGATATCGGCCCCGGTCGCGCGCACCGATTCCGGCATCATCGCCTTGACCGTGCCCGCCGTGCCCACCGGCATGAAGGCCGGCGTGCGGATTTCGCCCCGGGGGGTGGAAATCACCCCGGTCCGCGCCGCACCATCTGTTGCATTCAGGGTAAAGCCAAAGCCCGTTGCCATTTCGCCCCTCCGGTTCAGGTTGCCCTTCTGGGCGAATGGGGGCAAAAAGCCAAGAGGGAAGCGTTTTTCTGACGCGTGCAGGCACGAGGGCAGGATGGATCAGGCCGAACCGAAAGCCGAAGCCGGCGCAAGGCGCAAGGGGGGCGACCGGCGGCGCGAGATTGCCGAGGCCGCGCTGCGCTGTCTGGAACGGGTAGGTTATGCCGAGCTGACCGCCCGCAAGATCGCCGCCGAAGCGCGGATGTCGCTGGGCCATATCAGCTATCACTTCAGCGGCATGGACGAGGTTCTGGCCGAGGCTTGCGCCCTGGCGGCCGAACGGCTGCAGGCGGCGGGCGAGGCGAAGATCTCGATGCCCGGCGCCACCCCGGCCGAGCGGCTGGAGGCCTTTCTGAAGGCCGGTTTCACCGAGGACTTCCTGTCGCCCGGCCATCTGCGCACCCGGATCGACCTGTGGTCGGCCTCGATCACCCATCCGGCGATTGCCCGCACCGAGCGCGCGCTTTACGACCGCTATCGCGCGCAGCTGGAGACGCTGCTGCATCAGGTCTCGGACCCATGGAAGACCGACCGTATTCCGATGGTGTCTGACCTCATCATGGCCACGCTTGACGGGCTGTGGCTGGACTGGATGCGCCGGCGTGACGGGCAAGCGGTCAGGAACGGGCTGGAGGGTTGCGTGCTCTTTGCCCGGCTGCGGCTGGGCGGCACCTGAGCGCGGCGGTTGCATCGCCGGCCAAAGCCGGGCATCTAGCGGCCGGAACCTTGGGGGAATGGCATGACGCTGTTGATCTGGATTGGCGCGGCGCTGACGCTTGCGGGCGTTGCGGGGCTGGTGTGGTGCATCATTCTGGCGATGCGGGCCAAGAAGGCCGGCCTGCCCGATGATCAGATGCGCGCCGCGCTGCAGCGGGTGGTCGTGCTGAACATGGCGGCTTTGGGCGTTTCCGGCATCGGGCTGATGTGTGTGGTTTTTGGCGTGATGC
>JALQYS010000094.1 GCA_023254015.1 Paracoccaceae bacterium | reverse complement strand
CGGGCTGAGCCGGTGGCGCGTGCGCGCCAGACCGGCGATGCCAAAGACGATCAGGCTGGCCTCGACCGCAAGGAAGCTGCCGATCAGTGTCGCGAAGTGCGTCTGGCCCAGCAGGTTTGCCACCGGATGGGACAGCCCAAGGGGCAAAAGCCAGAAAGACCACAGCACCGGCGCCAGCAGCGCGTGCAGGACCGACCCCGCCAGCAGCAGCTGAAACCCCAGGAACTTGCGCGGGCCAAGGTCGCGCCACAGCCGGACCGGGTCGCGCATATGGGTCAGCCATGTCATCATGAAGCCCTTGATCCAGCGCGAGCGCTGTTTCACCCAGGATCGGGGGCGGCAATTCGCCTCTTCGAAGGTGGTGGTGTCCAGAAGTTCGGTGCGATAGCCGCGCCGGGCGATGCGCATGCCCAGATCGGCGTCCTCTGTGACGTTATGGGCGTCCCAGCGGCCAAGATCCTCAAGCACCTGACGGCGGAAGAACAGGGTCGTGCCGCCAAGGGGAACCGCCAGTCCAAGCCGCTCGATCCCCGGCAAGAGAAGGCGGAACCAGGCGGCGTATTCGATGGTGAAGCAGCGCGAGAACCAGTTGACGCGGGGGTTATAGAAATCAAGCCGACCCTGCAGGCAGGCAAGATCGGGGCCTCGGGCATGGAACCGGTCAACCACCTTACGAATCTGGTCAGGCTCGGGCGCGTCCTCGGCGTCATAGACGCCGACGATGCTGCCCCGGCACTGGTCCAGCGCAAAGTTCAGCGCCCTTGGTTTGGTTTTCACCGTGCCATCGGGCACGACGACGACCCGCATCCACCCCGGCAGATCGGCGGTCGCCAGGGCCTCGCGCGTCAGGTTGTCCTCGGCCTCGACCACCAGGAGCACATCCAGAAGTTCCTGCGGATAGTCCAGTTTTCCCAGACGCTTGACCAGACGGGGCGCGATGTTGCTTTCGCGATACAGCGCGACCATGACCGACACGACCGGCAGGCGCGCGATCAGCGGCGGGGCCGGTTCGGACGGTTCGCGCAGCGCCCCGATAAGCGCCGCCATCTTCAACCCGGTGAAGGCGATGCCGGACATCAGCGCAAAGAGCGTGACCGTCAGCAGCGCCTGCGCCGGCCATGACAAGGCTGCCAACAGCAGCAACAGGCCCAGCACAGCCACCGGCAATCGCAGGCGTTCCGCCCGATAGGTGCGGCAGCTGTCGGCCAGCGGCACCCGGGTTTCCGCCAGCCTTGCCAGACCGGCGCCCCGGACATCGCGCAAGGCCGCTTCGATAACGCCCCTTGTCGCCAGAACCATCAGCACCGGGCCAAAAAGCGTTTCAAGCTGTGGGCGGTGGCGGTGAAAATCTTCGGGGTGGGCGGTTGCGACCAGCGTGGCGCCGCCGACGACCCGCAGCGGCAACAGGTGCCGCGCCAGACAGTCAACCGCGCCAACAGCATCGATCAGCCGCGCATCGGGTTTCATGCCTTCGCCGGTGTAGATCGAGACCTGCCAGACCTCGGCCATGCAGGCAAGAAGCCCGGCCTCGTCGATCAGCCCCAGCGCCAGAAGGATGTCGGCCAGCCGCCCGCCCCGCAGCTTGTGCCGTTGCAGCGCCTGCGCCATGGCCGGGCCTTGCACAAGCCGCCGCTCGATCAGGCATTGCGCCAAGACCTCGGCCCCGACAGGCCGAGGAGACTCGGACTGCCGCGCAGGGCTGGGAAGGGAAAAGACAACGGCCATCATTCTCTCCGGGCGTCAGATCACTCTGCGCCCGAAGGGTTAATAACCGGTTAAGCAATGCGTCTGAAGCAAGGCGTCGCGACGGAGCAGTCACGGCTCAGGCGGCGCGGCGGGCCTTCATCGCTTCGGCAAAACGCTCGAACAGATAGAAACTGTCCTGTGGGCCGGGGCTGGCCTCGGGGTGGTGCTGCACCGAATAGACCGGCTTGCCCTTGACCGCGATGCCGCAATTCGTGCCGTCGAACAGCGAGACATGGGTTTCGATCACGCCTTCGGGCAGGGTCGCGGTGTCCACCGTAAACCCGTGGTTCATCGAGGTGATCTCCACCTTGCCCGACTGCAAGTCTTTCACGGGGTGGTTGGCGCCGCGGTGGCCGTGGCTCATCTTGCGGGTCTTGGCCCCAAGGGCCAGGGCCAGCATCTGATGCCCAAGGCAGATGCCGAACAGCGGAAGATCGGCCTTCAATACGCCCTGAATCATCGGCACGGCATATTCGCCGGTCGCGGCCGGGTCGCCAGGGCCATTCGACAGGAAAACGCCCTCGGGGTTATGGGCCAGAACCTCTTCGGCGGTGGCGGTGGCGGGCAGAACGATCACCTCGCAGCCCACCGAGGCCAGACAGCGCAGGATGTTGCGCTTGGCACCATAATCGACGGCCACGACCTTGAAGCCCGGGCCTTCGCGGCGGCTGTAGCCCTCGGGCCAAGCCCAACGCATT
The DNA here is from genome assembly GCA_023254015.1 of Paracoccaceae bacterium. Lineage (GTDB taxonomy): Bacteria > Pseudomonadota > Alphaproteobacteria > Rhodobacterales > Rhodobacteraceae > Tabrizicola_A. Next base: position 2,790 of record JALQYS010000094.1, on the reverse strand, counting down.
TCGTCCCAGACATAGGATTGCGTGCAGGACACGTCCTTGGCCAGATCCAGCCCGACCAAGCCCTTCCAGGCGCGCGCCTTGGCGACCAGAGCCTCAAGGTCAAACTTGCCTTCGGGATCATGGCACAGCGTCACATGCGGCGCGCCCTGCTGGCGGATGGCGCGGGTAAGCCGGCGTGTGTCAAGGCCGCCGATGCCGATGCGCCCGGTCTTGGCCAGCCAATGGGCAAGGTCATCAGTCGCCCGCCAGTTCGACGGTTCCGTCGGATCCCACTTCACCACCATGCCGGCGGCGACCGGATTTGCGGTCTCGTCATCTTCGGCGGTGGTGCCGGTGTTGCCGATGTGGGGGAAGGTGAAAGTCACGACCTGACCGGCATAGCTGGGGTCGGTCATGATCTCCTGATAGCCGGTCATGGCGGTGTTGAAGACCAGTTCGGCCACCGTCTCGCCGGTTGCGCCAAAGCCGTGTCCGTAGAACACCGTGCCATCGGCAAGAGCGATGCAGGCGGTGGGTTTGGCGGCAGGATTGGACGGGGTGGGCATGGCGGCGACTCCCTTCGGGCAAATTGGCCGGAACCTACGGGGCAAGCGGGCCGGGGTCAAGGCTTTGTGGCAAAAGGAATCTACAGGAAAATCAATAGCTTGCCAAATTCATCACCGGTTGCGCAGCTTTGCGCTTCGCGGTATTCTGCCTTGGTTTTGCAATCCATGGGAATGGAAACCGATGTCTCTGCGCGACCAGCTGCAAACCGCCCTCAAGGAGGCAATGAAAGCCAAGGAGGCGGATCGCCTGTCGACGCTGCGGCTTGTCAATGCCGCGATCAAGGATCGAGACATTGCCAGCCGCGGCGATGGCGGGCCGGAAGAGATCGCGGAGGGCGACATCCTGTCGGTTTTGGGCCGCATGGTGAAGCAACGGCAGGAATCGGCCCGCGCCTATGAAGAGGGTGGCAGGCTGGAGCTGGCGGAAAAAGAGCTGGCCGAGATCCGCGTGATCGAGGAGTTCCTGCCGCGCCAGCTGGATGCCGCAGAGGTTGAAGCCGCGATCGCCGCCGCCATTGCCGAAGTGGGCGCCACCTCCATCCGCGACATGGGCAAGGTCATGGGCGCGCTCAAGGCGAAATACACCGGCCAGATGGATTTCGGGGCCGTCGGGCCTCGAATCAAGGATCGGCTGGGCTAAGCCCTATTCCGGATACTTGCGCTGGGCCTTTGCGTCGCCCAGCTTGCCCCCGTTTTTCTTCGTCTGGGCAGTCGCCCTCCATTCATAGACATGCGCCCCATTGGGCGGGCAGGGGCTTTTGTACTTGAAGGCCCCTGCAGGAACCGTTTTGCCGCCGTTCCAAGCCACCGTGCCGCCCCCGTGATTGAACTGCGGCGCGTTCCGGTCCACCAGCTTGAAGCGGATGAACTGCGTGCCTTCGGGAACGTCTTTCAGGCGGAATTCCGGGCTGGCCACGGTGTTGGGCCGGCCCGAGGTGCAGGATTTCAACGGTCCCCAGCTGAATGACAGCTCAAAGGCCTGCGCTGGCAGAGCGAAAAGGCAGAATGCAAGGGGCAGGGCAATACGGAACATGGGAACCTCTGTGATGACTGACGTCAGCTTGGTCCAGCTGCTGGCGAGCCGTCAAGCGATGACGACAAGGGCTGCCGTTTTTGCCGAATAATCGGGTTACCGACCTTGGCCCAGTGGCCGCAGGCGCTCGGTGATCTCGGCGGCCAGCTGCCGCCGTTCGGCCTCTGTCAGGAAGGCGCCAAGTTCCACCTCGCGGCCCTCGCCCTTTAGCGTCAGATATTGCGGCACGGGCCCGCCCGTGGCGTGCAGTGTCAGGCGCACCCAATGCGGATTGGCCTGCCAGTCCTGGCGCTTGCCCCTTGGTCCGTGGCGCACCAGCGTCACCAGGGTGGGCGTGATCTCCATCTCCTCGACGATCTCGGCGTCGCGGAAGCTTTTCTCCAAGGCCCACCATATCGCCCAAAGCGTCGCCAGCAGGAAGGGCAACAGCCCCCACAGAACCGGAGTCCCGATCAAACCCAGAAGCGGCACCACGATGCAAAGCGCGGTGCCCGCCAGAAAACCCGCCATTCCCCGCCGGGGAAGGGAGCGGTAGGGCCACAGATGCAGGCGATGGCTGTCGCCATCGGGGGGGAGCCATTCGTGGGGCATGGGTCACCTTGTAGGATGGGCAATATTGCCCATCCTACAAATGGGAAAGGCCCCGAGGTTTCCCTCGGGGCCTTTGTTCCGCGTTTCGCTCAATGGGCGTGCGACTTGTCCCAGTCTTCCCGCTTCGGCAGCTGCTCGAACGTATGTTCCGGCGGCGGGCAGGGCAGGGTCCATTCCAGCGTGTCGGCGTATTCGTTCCAGTAGTTGTTCTGCGTAACCTTGCGGCCCCAGAGCAGGGTGTAGAACACCACGCCGATGAAGAACACGAAGGAGGCAAAGGAGATGAACGCACCCAGCGACGAGAACCAGTTCCAGTAGGCGAAGGCCTCCGGATAGTCGATGTAGCGGCGCGGCATGCCCTGACGACCCAGGAAGTGCTGCGGGAAGAAGGTCAGGTTCGAACCGATGAACATCATCCAGAAGTGCAGCTTGCCTGCCCATTCCGGATACTGCTTGCCCGAGAACTTGCCGATCCAGAAGTAGATGTCGGCGAAGATACCGAACACGGCACCCAAGCTCATCACATAGTGGAAGTGCGCCACGACGTAATAGGTGTCGTGATAGGCGCGGTCGACCGGAGCCTGGCTCAGCACGATCCCGGTCACGCCACCGACGGTGAAC
>JALQYS010000048.1 GCA_023254015.1 Paracoccaceae bacterium | reverse complement strand
GATATTTGAGCACAGAGGATGGAACAGGGGCGTTCCGGGCTGGCTGCGGGCGGTAGCCGCGTTACCCGCCGAAATGGGAGAAGCGATAGGGGCTGACGCCGTATTTCTTGCGGAAGGATTTCGAGAAATGCGAGGTCGAGGCATAGCCGCAAGCCACCGCGACATCGGTCACCTTCATGTCGGTTTCCGCCAGAAGCGCGCGGCCCCGTGCCAGTCGCAGGTCGTTCATGTAGCGCACTGGCGTGATGCCGAGATAGCGGTTGAACAGCCGTTCGATCTGGCGGCGCGACAGCCCGAGATGTTCGGCGCAGCCGTCAAGATCCAGCTCTTCCTCGATGCGTGCCTCAAGGAAGGCGGCGGCCTGCAGCAGCTTGTCGTGGCGGGTGCCAAGCCGCGTGGCAAGGCTTGCGGTCTGGCTGTCGGCCTCGTCCCGGCGCCGGGTCAGGAGGCACATGTTCATGACCTCTTGCCCCAGTTCGGCGCCGAACCGGTCCGAGATCAGCTTGAGCATCATGTCAGCCGCCGCCACGCCGCCCGCGCAGGTCATCACCCGGTCGTCCATGGAAAACACCTGGCGCGAGGGTTCCAGATCGGGGAAGTTTTCGGCAAAGGCCGTGGTGTTGTCCCAATGCATGGTAAAGCGCCGGCCCTTGAGGATGCCGGCCTGCGCCAGGGCATAGGCCCCGGTGCACAAGCCCCCCACCGTGCGCCCGCGCCGCCACAGACCCCGCAGCCAGTCGCCCAAGGCAACGCTGGCCTTGCCCTCGGGTTCCACCCCCGAGACCACCAGCACGATGCCCTCCGGTTTCGCCTGCGACCAGGGGCCGTCGACCACCACCGGCACGCCGTTCGAACAGGCCACCGGCTTGCCGTCATCCGACCAGACTGTCCAGCGGAACAGCACCTGCTGGGTCAGCTGGTTGGCCATCCGCATCGGTTCCAGCGCGGCCGAGAAGGCAAGCATGGTGAATTTGGGCAACAGGACAAAGGCCACGTCCAGCGGCTCGGGCTTGGTGGCCAGTTTCACATGGGCCGTGCCCTTGGCAACGTAACGTTGGTGATCGGTCATCTGCGCCTCGTTGCCCGGCAGCATAGCAGAAGGCGGTACGTGACGCATCAGCTTCTGATCCCGGCAAAGCGCGCCTGCCATTCGCTGCGCTCTTCATCGGTGATCTTGCGGAACAGGTTTTCCGGCACGGTGAAGCCATGGCCCGCAGGCAGGGCGCGGATCGCGGCATGGACATCCGTGGGCCAGGTCCAGTCGTCCGAGCCCATGGCCGCCATCATGGTTTGCGACGCATCCGGGATGAAGGGCGAGGAGAGGATGGCGTAGATCCGGATCAGGTTCAGTGCGAGGCGAATCTGCGCCTGGGCGTGGTCAGGATCGGTCTTCACCACCGACCACGGCGCGGCCGCCTGCAGGTATTCGTTGCCGATCACCCAGATCGCACGCAGCTCGGCGGCGGCCTTGCGCACCTCCATCGCCTCCATCGCGCGGGTGTAATCGGCGATCCGCGTGCCCAGATCGGCGATCAGCGCGGTTTCCATCGGACCGAAGCTGCCCGCCTCGGGCACCGTCTCGCCCAGTTTGGACTTGGCGAATTTGGTCACGCGGCTGACGAAATTGCCCAGCAC
>JALQYS010000037.1 GCA_023254015.1 Paracoccaceae bacterium | reverse complement strand
CAAAAGCCACCACAATGTCGGCGGCCTGCCGGAGAAGATGGGGCTGAAGCTGGTCGAACCGCTGCGCGAACTGTTCAAGGACGAGGTCCGCGCGCTGGGTCGCGAGTTGGGCCTGCCCGACAGCTTCATCGGCCGCCATCCCTTCCCCGGCCCGGGTCTGGCGATCCGCTGCCCCGGCGAGATCACGTCCGAAAAGCTGGACATCCTGCGCCGGGCCGATGCGGTCTATATCGACCAGATCCGCAAGCACGGGCTTTATGACGAGATCTGGCAGGCCTTTGCCGCCATCCTGCCGATGCGCACGGTGGGGGTGATGGGCGACGGGCGGACCTATGATTATGCCCTGGCCCTGCGCGCCGTGACCTCAGTTGATGGGATGACGGCGGATTACTATCCGTTCAGCCACGAATTCCTGTCGGAAACCGCCACGCGCATCATCAACGAGGTGAAGGGCGTGAACCGGGTGTTCTACGACTGCACCTCGAAGCCGCCGGGCACGATCGAACTGGAATGACAAAAGGCCCGCCATCGCGCGGGCCTTTTTCTTGCGACGAGAAGGCGAAGCCGCACGAGGAGCCCTGCTTTCGGACAAAACTCGTCGTCGGCTTCGCCGCTCCTCGTCAGGCGGCCCGTCTTAGGCGGCCTGCCTCAGGCGGGCAGCTTGCCATGGCCGGCGACTTCGGCCACCGGGCGGCGCGGGCTGGCCTGTTCGCGCGCCTGCAGCTTTTCGGGCAGCGCCGCCGCGTCACCCTGGACGCCCACCGCCACCACGACCTGGATCTGATACCCCTCGGGCAGGCCAAGCGCCGGGCCAAGCTTGTCGGCCTCGAACCCGCCCATGGCATGGGCGACCAGCCCCATCGCCTGCGCCTGCAGCGCAAGGCTCATCCAGGCGGCACCGGCGTCAAAGGCGTGCCAGGCATTGGGCGCCCTGCCCTCGTCCTTTTCGACAAAGGTCTTGGAGGCCACCACGATCAGCGCCGCCGCCTTGTCGGCCCAGACCGTGTTGAACCCCATCAACCCGTCGTGAATGGTGGCAAAGGCGGCATCGCCGCGCAGGCCCCAGGCAAAGCGCGCCGGCTGGTTGTTCGAGGCCGAAGGCGCCCAGCGGGCGGCTTCCAGTAGGCTCATGACCTGCGCTTCGGTCATCGCGGCCGGGCCAAAGGCGCGGGGCGACCAGCGGCTGACGAATTGCGGATCGACGGGATGGTCGGGCGTACGGGACGACATGCAGGGATCTCCTTTGCTTTGGCCCCTAGCTAGTCGGCCCCCCCTGCCCCGGCAAGCCCTCAGATCGCGCCATGGGCCCCCAGCACCGCCCCGGCCACCGTGACCAGCGACACCGCCAGCAGCACCCGGTGAAACCGCAGCACCAGCCGGAACGTGCCCTCGGGGTCGTGCAGGGATCGGGCATGGAACCAGCGATGCAGCACCAGGGGCTCGGCGATGAAGAGAACCACCGTGAACAGCGCCCAAACCGCCAGCATCGCCGCCATCCACCAGCTGGCCGGGTCGACAAAGCGGCCCCAGGCGTCCAGCTCCCAGGTCATCCACAGCCCGCTTGCCCCGGCCAGCAAGGTGGACAGCTTGGCCTGCGCGCCAAACCGGCCCTCGATCAACTCGAACAGCCGCAGCCGTTCGGGGCCGGGCACGGCGCGGATCAGGCCGGGCAGCAAGACCAGCGTGACCATGGCCACCCCGCCGATCCAGTGGACAACGGCCAGAACATGCAGGGCGCGGGCAAGGGTCAGGGTATCCATGCCCCGATCATCCCGGCACGGCGCCGATCTTGCAAGGCGACAAATCGCCCTTGCCCCGGGCCGTCCCGCCCGCCACAGTGTCGGCATGACCCAGATCTTCGCCCCCGACCTTTTCGACGGCAAAGCCTTTCTTGTCACCGGCGCCGGCGGCGGCGTGGGCAGCGCGGTGGCGCGGCTTCTGTCGCATCTGGGCGCGCGGCTGGCGATCACCGACATCAACGCCCCGGCCCTTGCCGCCACCGCCGCCGCCACCGGCGCCATCCCGCTGGCAGGCGATCTGCGGCAGGTCTCGGCCTGCGACGAGATCGTGGCCCGTGCCGTGGCGGGACTTGGCCGCCTTGACGGGCTGGTCAATGCCGCAGGCCTTTGGGTCGAGGGCGACAGTGCCGCCGCAACCGAGACCGACTGGACCGCCTGCATCGACGTCAACCTGAAAGCCACCTTCTTTCTGTGCTCTCACGCGATCCCGGCGCTGGCAGCAACCCGGGGCGCCATCGTCAATATCTCCTCCGATGCCGGGGTGGTCGGCAATGCGGGGGCGGCGATCTATTGCGCCTCGAAAGGCGGTGTCACCACCATGACGCGGGCGCTGGCCCGGGAACTGGCGCCGCGGGGCATTCGCGTCAACGCGCTCTGTCCCTCTGATATCGCCTCGCCCATGCTGGATTATCAGGCCCGCACCTATGGCGAGGGCGATCCCGAGGGCTATTTTGCGCGCCTTCTGACGCATTATCCGCAAGGCGCCGCCGCGCGGTTCCTGACGCCCGAGGAAGTGGCGCAGAACGTGGCCTTCCTGCTGTCGCCAGCGGCCGCAGGGATTACCGGGGCGGCGATGATGCTCGATTTCGGGCTGACGGCGGGGTATTGACGGGCACCCGCCCACGCTTTGTACGTTTGAACAACCCCCTCCCCACGCCTCCGAACAGGTCCGCCCGCATGACGAAAGAACCTCAGCCCCTGAAGGCCGCGCTCTGGATGTCGGGGGCGATCTTTTCCTTTTCGGCCATGGCCGTCGCCGCGCGCGAGATCAACGGCGCCCATGACAGCTTTGAGATCATGGCGGCGCGCTCGCTCATCGGGCTGGTTCTTGTGCTGGTCATCGGCGGGCTGACGGGCCAGCTTGGCCGCATCAGGGCAGAGCGGCTGTCGGGCCATGCCGCGCGCAACATCGTGCATTTCACCGCGCAGAACCTGTGGTTCTGGTCGCTGACCATGATCCCCCTGGCCCAGGTCTTTGCGCTGGAGTTCACCTCGCCCGTCTGGGTGATCCTGCTGTCGCCGCTGCTTCTGGGGGAAAGGCTGACGGGCCCGCGGATGCTGGCGGCGGCCTTGGGGTTTGTCGGCATCCTGATCGTCGCGCGGCCCGATCTGACGCACCTCAACCCCGGCGTGCTGGCAGCGGCGGCCAGCGCGCTGGGATTTGCCATCACCTCGATCCTGACCAAGCGGCTGACGCGGGGCGAGGCGGTGATCGGCATCCTGTTCTGGCTGACGCTGTTCCAGTCACTTTTCGGCCTTGTCGCGGCGGGCTATGACGGAGTTGTGCATTGGCCGACGCTGCAAACCCTGCCCTGGCTGGGGCTGATCGGGGTCTGCGGGGTGCTGGCGCATTTCTCGCTGACCTCGGCGCTGTCGCTGGCCCCGGCCAGCTTTGTCGTGCCCATCGACTTTCTGCGCCTGCCGCTGATCGCCGTCATCGGCGCGCTGGCTTACGCCGAGCCGATCGACCCCTTCGTTCTGGGCGGCGGCGCGGTGATCTTTGCCGGGATCTGGATTTCGATCCGCGCCGAATGGCGGGCGCGCAAAAAATCCGCGTGAACTTGGCGGCAAGCCCCTGTAATCAGGCGCGGCAGCGATGGAGACACCCGATGATCTATGCCGATGGCCAAGCCTTCAAGACCGCCCCGCACAAGCGGGTGATGCTGTTCGGCATGTCCGGCCTTGGCAAGACCACCCTGTCCAACATGCTGCGCGACGCGGGCGACTGGTTCCACTACTCGGTCGATTACCGGATCGGCACCCGCTATATGGGGGAATACATCAGCGACAACTTCAAGCGCGAGGCGATGAAGGTTCCGCTCTTGCGCGAGCTGCTGATGACGGATTCGGTCTATATCACCTCGAACATCACCTTCGAAAACCTGTCGCCGCTGTCCACCTATCTGGGCAAGCCGGGAGATGTGGCCCGCGGCGGCCTGCCCTTTGCCGAATACCAGCGCCGGCAGGAACAGCACGCCCGCGCCGAGGT
>JALQYS010000436.1 GCA_023254015.1 Paracoccaceae bacterium | reverse complement strand
AGGTGGGTGACTGACCGGTGCCAGCAGTGTTGACTGTCCAGACGCGGTCACCGGGTGCAACGTCCACCGGCGGAGCATGCGGTGGCGGGAACAGCGGCCCCGGCCCTTCGGCAGCCGGGGCGACCGGTCGCACGACCGGGTAGATGTCATCGAGCGTGACACCCTTGATGCCCTGCTGCTGGGTGTAGTGCATCACCGCCTTGCGGGCCGCAAAAATACCCTTGCTGTCCGAATAGCCTGCCGAATTGGGCAGGTTGCGGATCATGTCCTGCTGGATTTCCTCGGGGGAGTCAAAACCGAATACCGCCAGATTGCCAATATTGAGCTTGATGATCTTCTGGCCTTCGTCTTCCATCTGACGCGCTCGGTCCATGATGGGACCGCGGATGTCATAGCAGACGTTGGCAAGCTTGGCAGATTTCTGGACAGTTTTCATGGTGACGGGAAAGCCCCCTCCTGGGTAAGTCGTCAGAAGCGAAACCTATAATTTGACCACAGTTCTGCACCGCAGCCTGCAGCGCGCCCCATCGTCGCGCCTCTTCGCCCCAACACAGTGCCCCATGAAGCTGCAACCCGACCAATTCGACGTTCAATCCATCACTGCCTACGGCGAGGGCTGGGTGGCCATCAATAGCGAGAAACACGCCGGCAGCCTGATCATCAGCTCGCAGGGGCAGCGCCTGAGCTGGCCCGTGAGCCGCTTCGAAGACCTGACCGAAGGCCATTTCGAGCAATTGGCCGACATCGACTGCGAACTGATCGTGTTTGGCAGCGGCCGACGCAACCGCTTCCCGCCGGCGGCCTGGCTGAAGGCGCTGATGGCGCGCCGCATCGGGCTGGAGACCATGGCCTGGGTGCTGGATCAGTCGATGATCCTCCTGCACCCTTTCATGCCCTTCATCACCGAGGAGCTTTGGGCCACCACCGGCACCCGTGCGAAACTCCTGGTCCATACCGACTGGCCCGCCTTCGGTGATCTGACCGATGCCGAAGCCGCCGCGGAAATGTCCTTCGTCACCGGGCTGATCGACGAAATCCGCTCGGCCCGGGCACAGGTTCATGTGCCGGTCGGCCTGAAATGCGACCTCGTGGCAACCGAACTCTCGCCCGCCGCCCGCGCCGCCTGGACCCGCAACGAAGCCCTGATCCGCCGCATGGCGCGCATCGAAAGCTTCTCCGAAGGCCACGCGCCCAAAGGCTCCATCGCCATCGCGATGGACGGGGCCGCCTTTGCCCTTCCGCTGGCAGGGCTGATCGACATCACCGAAGAAAAGGCCCGGCTGCAAAAGGCGCTGGACAAGCTGACCAAGGAAATCAACGGGCTGAAGGGCCGGCTTGACAACCCGAACTTCGTGAAATCCGCCCCGGAAGATGTCATCATCGAGGCCCGCAGCAACCTTGAGGCCCGCGAGGACGAGGCAGCCAAGATCAAGGCTGCCGTCAAACGTCTGGCCGAACTCGGCTAGGATCATCCTCTGTGCAGAAATATCCTCGGGGGGTGAGCCCCCCCGGGGCGAGGGGGGCAGACAGCCCCCCTTTTCTTTGGCCAGCCAAAGGCGCATCCTGTGCCCGAGAGGTGCCCATTGTCCTGGCTCAGCCGTCTTGCCGAACGCCGCATGCAGGCCGCCCGCCTGAAAGGCCAGCTTCAGGGCCTTGCAGGCGAAGGCCAGCCCTTGCCAGACCGCACGGGCGACGCCTTCGTCAGCCCCGGTGATGCCGTCGGCTTTCGGATCATGGCCGAGGCAGGCGTGCTGCCCGAAGAAATCACCCTGAAAAAAAAGCAGGCGCAGGCGCAGCGCGAGAAACTCGCCACCCTGACCGACGAGATGGAGCGCAAGGCCGCCCTTGCGGAACTTGCGCGGCTCGAGATGCGGCAGGCCATGGCCGAAGAGGCCCGCCGCGCCTTTCTGAAAGGCTGACGATTTCCGACGCGGAAATCGGTGCGGAGTTTGGCACAAACTCCGCCGCCCCGCGCCCGACCGTTTCGCCGGGCCCCGATTTCTGTGCCAGAAATCGGCTGCAGAGGTCGCCGCGAAGTCAGCCCGCGCAGCGCAGCGCCCAAGCCTGTGATCGCCCCTTGCCAGCCCCGCCCCTCTTCGGCCAAATCACCCCATGAAAGCCCCCATCCTCACCCCGCTAGCCGCCTCACTTCCCACCACGGTCCCCTTTGTCGGCCCCGAAACGCAGGAACGCGCGCTTGGTCGGCCGTTCCGCGCCCGCCTTGGCGCCAATGAGTCGCTTTTCGGCCCCTCGCCCCGCGCAGTCGGTGCCATGGCCCGCGCCGCAGCCGAGGTCTGGATGTATGGCGACCCCGAATTGCACGATCTGAAATCCGCCCTGGCCGCCCACCATGGCTGCCGCCCGGAAAACATTGTCGTCGGCGAAGGGATCGACGGGCTCCTGGGCTATCTGGTGCGGCTCATGGTCGGGCCGGGAGACAAGGTGGTCACCAGCCTCGGGGCCTATCCCACCTTCACCTTCCACGTCGCGGGCTTTGGCGGCGAACTCCTGCGCGTGCCCTACAAGGGCAATCACGAGGATCCCGAGGCTCTGGTGGCGGCCGCGCAACAGCATCGGCCGCGGCTGGTCTACATCTCCAACCCCGACAACCCTATGGGCAGCCATCACCCGGCCGAGATGATCACCGCGATGATCGACGCCCTGCCGGCCGAATCCCTGCTGATCCTTGACGAGGCCTATATCGATCTCGCCCCGCCCGGCACCGCGCCGTGGATCGCGGCCGACGACCCCCGCGTGATCCGCTTTCGCACCTTTTCCAAAGGCTATGGCATGGCGGGTCTGCGCGTCGGCTATGCCATCGCCGCGCCCGCCCTTGCACAGGCCTTTGACAAGATCCGCAACCATTTCGGCATGGGGCGCATCGCCCAGGCCGGGGCGCTGGCCGCGCTGGCCGATCAGGACTGGTTGGCGCAGGTGCAGGCCCGCGTCGCCAGGGGCCGGGCGCGGCTGGCAGAAATCGCCCGCGCCAACGGGGCCGAACCCCTGCCCTCGGCCACGAATTTCGTGACGATGGACCTTGGCCGGGACGGCGATTTCGCCCGCGCCACACTGCGCGCGCTGACCGAACGCGGGGTCTTTGTGCGCATGCCCGGCGTCGCACCGCTGGACCGTGGCCTGCGCGTCAGCATCGGCGACGAGCCGGCCTTGGCGGTCTTTGCCGAGACCCTGCCGCAGGCCCTTGCCGCCGCCGCCGGCTGACCGCTAGGGCCCGCCAACCTCGGGCAGGGCCGGCCCGACCGGAGGCGCGGTTCCCGGGCCGATGTCTGCCGGTCCAACCCGCCGCACCGCGCCAGCCTCGGCCACGATGCCTGGCAGGGGCAGAGTTGCCTCGGCCTCGATCACGCGGCGAAAGACCAGGAGCGTCTGGTAGGTGGTCTTGGTGCCGGTCAGGCCGGAACGCTCGTCCACGGGAAGGGTATCGGCGCGGACATAATCCCAGCCTTCCGCGCCCATCTCGTTCATCAGGGCGGTCAGGGCCAGCGCGAAACGCTCTTCGGTGGTCTTGACACCGCGCGCCTTTTCGCCCCGACGGGGTGCCGGAATGACCTTGAACTCATAGCGCGGCATCGAAATCTCCTTCAGGGAACCTGGGGCGAAACCCTAGCGGCTGCGGCCTGCAAGTCCAAGTCAACACAAGGTTATCCCGGCAGGCCGGGAGGTTCCGGCCTGCCCCCGGGGCCGGGGCGCGTAGGATGGGCAATATTGCCCATCCTACGGGTTCAGAGGCCCAGCTTCTGCGCCACCATCGCATTGACGACCGCCGGGTTGGCCTTGCCACCCGTCGCCTTCAGCACCTGTCCGGTGAACCAACCCGCCAGCTTGGCGTTGACCTTGGCCTTTTCAACCTGCTCGGGGTTGGCGGCGATCAGATCGTCCAGCGCCTTTTCGATGGCGCCAGTGTCGGTCACGGCCTTCATGCCATGCTTTGCCGCCTGCTCTGCCGGATCGCCGCCTTCGGTCCAGAGGATCTCGAACAGGTCCTTGGCCATCTTGCCTGTGATCTCGCCCTTGGCCAGCAGGTCCAGCATGCCCCCCAGTTGCCCGGCGGACACCGGGCTTTCGGTGATGGCGCGGCCTTCCTTGTTCAGACGTCCGAACAATTCGTTGATGACCCAGTTCGCGGCAATCTTGCCGTCGCGGCCGCGCGCCACCTCTTCGAAGAAACTGGCCGATTCCAGATCGGCGGTCAGCACGTTGGCGTCATAGTCGGTCAGGCCGAAATCGGCCATGAAGCGGGCCTTCTTGGCATCGGGCAGTTCGGGCATCGTGGCCGCGATCTGATCGACCCAGGCCTGCTCGATCTCCAGCGGCAAAAGGTCGGGGCACGGGAAGTAGCGGTAGTCATGCGCCTCTTCCTTGGACCGCATCGAACGGGTTTCGCCCTTGTCGGGATCGTAAAGCCGAGTTTCCTGCACCACCTTGCCGCCATCTTCGACAATGGCGATCTGGCGGCGGGCCTCATAGTCGATGGCCTGCTGGATGAAACGCAGGGAGTTCATGTTCTTGATCTCGCAGCGCGTGCCAAGATGGCTGAAGTCCTGCGTTTCCTGATACTTCTCATAGGCGCCGGGGCGGCAGACCGAGACGTTCACGTCCGCCCGCAGGTTGCCGTTCTGCATGTTGCCATCGCAGGTGCCAAGATAGCGCAGGATCTGGCGCAGTTTGACGACATAGGCCGCCGCCTCTTCCGGGCCGCGAATGTCAGGGCGGCTGACGATCTCCATCAGCGCCACACCGGTGCGGTTGAAGTCGACGAAGGACATCGTGGGGTCCATGTCGTGAATGGATTTGCCCGCGTCTTGCTCAAGGTGGATACGCTCGATCCGCACCTTGCGCGCGACACCGGGGGACATTTCGACCAGAACTTCGCCCTCGCCCACGATGGGGTGATAAAGCTGGGAAATCTGGTAGCCCTGCGGC
>JALQYS010000595.1 GCA_023254015.1 Paracoccaceae bacterium | reverse complement strand
ATGACACAGAACCGGATGCTCTCCGGCGGCTTCAAGCTGGGCACCTTTTCCACCAACTGCTCGTCGGGGATGACGCCGACACAGGCCAAGGAACGCTGGGTGAACAGCTGGGACAACAACCTGACGCTGGCCAGGATGCTGGACGAGGCAGGCATCGACTTCATGCTGCCGATCGCCCGCTGGATCGGCTATGGCGGGCCGACCGATTTCCACGGCGGCGTTCTGGAAACCATGACCTGGGCGGCGGGCCTTCTGGCGCAGACCAAGGACATCTCGATCTTCGCCACCATCCACACCACGGCAAACCACCCGGTGGTGATCGCCAAACAGATCGCCACCATCGACCAGATCGGCCATGGCCGCGCGGGCCTGAACATCGTGGCGGGCTGGAACAAGCCGGAATACGAGGCGCTGGGTCTGTCGCTGCCCGATGACCATGAGACCCGCTATGGCTATGCGCAGGAGTGGTATGACCTCATCAAGAAGATCTGGGCCTCAAAAGAGCATTTCGACTGGGATGGCAAGTATTTCAAGAATATCAAGGGCCTGAAGGGCGACCCCGCGCCGGTGCGCGGCTCGGTTCCGGTGCTGAACGCCGCCGGCAGCCCGCAGGGCCGCGAATTTGCCACCGACAACGCCAATTTCCTGTTCACGCCCGCGATCGATCTGGCCCGGTCGAAAGAGGAAATCGCCGCGCTGCACGCACAGGCCGCCGCCAAGAACCGTAAGGTCGGCGTGTTGACCTTCAGCCATGTCGTATGCCGCCCGACCGAAAAAGAGGCGCGCGACTGGGTGCATTATATCGTCGATGAGAATGCCGACTGGGAAGCGACCGACAACCTGATCCGCCTGCAACTCGCGCATGCGCTGTCTTTCCCGCATGACCTTCTGACGCAGATCCGCTATGGCTTTGCGCTGGGTCACGGCGGCTTCCCGCTGATCGGCACGCCCGATCAGGTGGCGGCGGGCATCATAAGCCTGCACGAGGCGGGCTTTGCCGGCACGACGCTGTCCTTTGTCGATTACGTCAAGGAATTCCCCTATTTCGCCGAGGAAGTCCTGCCGCGTCTGGCAAAAGCCGGCATCCGATAAGCGGTCTGCCGCGTATCAGGAAAAAGGGGATCACCATGACCAACCAGCCAGACGCCAAATCCTTCCGTGACGCGATGCGGGCCTTTGTGGGCAATTGCAGCCTGCTGACCGTGGGATCGGGCGAACAGGCGACGGGTCTGGTGGTCACCTCGGGCATCTCGCTGTCGGCGGACCCGGCCCTGATCCTGGCTTGCGTGAACCGCTCCTCCTCCAGCTGGCCCCTGTTCTCCCCCGGGGGCATATTTGGCTGGTCCTCGCTCGGCGCCGCCCATCAGGGTGTTGCCGAGCGGTTTTCGGGCTTTGGCGGGGTGAAAGGCCCGGCGCGCTATGAAGGCGCGATCTGGGACACTGTTGAAGGGGCGCAGCTGTTGTCAGGGGCCCCCACCGCCTTTGCCTGCACGGTCGAGGAGATGATCGACCGCGCCACCCATTCCATCGTCATCGGCCGGGTGCGGGCCATCCGCACCACGGCCGATGCGGGCGCGCTGATCTATTGGAACGGCCAGTACCGCAGTTTGAGCTGAGCAGAGCGGCTTGCGCCGCACAGCCGTCAGCAAGGCTCTGGCCTGCGGCCAACCGCCTTGCAAGAAGGGGGCGTTCCGCCCCCTTGGGCGCTTGGGCGCCCAACCCCCTGAGAGTATTTTGAGAAGGGCAAGGGCTTTGGCGCAGCCTCCTTGCGTTTGCCCTTCTTCAAATACTCTGCGGGGGTGAGGCGCGCATGCGCCGAGGGGGCCGCGCAGGCCCCCTGAACGAAAACAAGAAGGCTTGCGGGGCTTGACGCAGGCAAGCCCCGCTCCGCAAGGTTACAGGAAGCTGCGGATGGTGGCGATGGCGCCATCCAGCGCCTTGCCCTCTTCATCCTTGAGGGCCGCTTCGCGCAGGCGCGCGGCCCATTGGGAGGCGTCGTCGCGGTTCTTGACCAGGGCGATGGCGTCCAGAACCCGGTCGAATTTCGACAGGCCGCGGGCGTGGGTATCGGAATAGCCCTTGACCAGGCGACGGCAGCGCAGGACTTCGACGGCCAAGTCATAGTTCTGGTCGAGATAGCCCATCGCGGTGGCAAGCCAGCGATCAAGATGCGCCACCTCTTCGGCATGGCGCAGGGTTTTCAGCCGCCAGCCTTTCAACCCGCCAAGGATGTGCAGCATCAGAAACCCGCGCAGGCTGTCGGTGCGCAGGCGGCGGCCCTTGTTGAAGAGCCGGTCCACCAGCGCCATACGGTCGGCATTGGCGGCCCAGCGGGCGCCCATTTTCGCGGGCAGGAGCGAGACCAGCTCTTCGGCGCGGGGGTGAAGGAACTCGGTGACCTGCATCACGTTCTTGTCCTTGGCGCCCATTTCGCGCGCGATACGGGTCATCCGGCCTTGCTTCGTTTTCTGATCGGCCACGCGGATGATATCGTCATAGGCCATGGCGTTGGCGATGTATTTCGCGGCCTCGCGCGTCAGGTCAAAGGGCGCGCGGTCGCGGGCCAGAACGGCCTCGACCCGGTCAAGGTAGGCGCGACCATAGGCAAGATCCTGAAACTCCACCACCTTTTTTAGACCGGCGCGCGCCATCTCTGCCGCGCCGCCGGGCAGCCGGTCGGCCCGCGCGGTCAGATCGGCCCAGGCGGCCATCAGGCGCGCGGGGCCTTTCGGGCCTTGCGCCTTTGGCTGGGGGGCGGGCTTGGCGGCAGGTTCCACGCCGTCGCGGGCGGCCTTGTAGCCCACATCGAAGGCCCGCAGCGAGGCCTCGATCCCCTTGCCGCCCTTGCGGATGGCGGCCTCGAAGGCCTCACGCGGGAAGGGCAGAACCTCGGCGCCGGCCAAGGCACCGAACATGCTGGCCGAGATGACCGAGCCAGCCTTGATCGCCAGTGCGTCGAAGTCGGCGGCGATCAGGCGGCGGGCGGCCACTTCGGCGGCGGCGATGACCTCTTCGGAATTGGCGATTCCGTCACCGGGCACCATCTTTTCCGAAACGGCCAGCGCGCGATGGGTGGAGGTGATGAGCGTCGTGCGATCCGGCGTGACAAAGCCGCGGATGATCGAGCGGCCGGCCTCCATCAGCTCGGCCGTGATCATGATGTCCACGTCTCCGGCGGCGGGCATCAGCGAGAAGATCGGAGTGCCTGCGCCCGCGGGGGCCATTTCCACATAATATACCGTGGCGCCGGTGCGCTGTGCGACGCCGGCCACGCTGGTCGCCTGTGCGGCATAGCCGTTGGCGCGGGCCAGATCCTCGATCCAGCCGGTCAGGACGCCGCCGCCCTGCCCGCCCACGGCCAGAAGCGCCAGCTTGATGACGCCGCCCATTTTCGGGTCTTGCGGGCGGGAGTCGAGGGATGCGTGAACGGTCATTCGGCAACTCCTTCAAAGCTCAGGCGGCGGGCGTCGCGGCGGGCCTGCAGCCAGCCGATGACACGGGCGCGGAAGCTGGCCATGCGTTTTTCCCAGGGGCTGGGGTTGTGCACCACATCGGCGCGGTAGAAGGACGGGCAGAGGACGGCGGCATCGGCCACCTCGCCGCAGTTGCCGCAGCCGACGCAGGATTGGTCGATCGAGGCCACCGGATCATCGCGCAAGGGATCGTCCAGCTTCTTGAGCGACAAGGATGGGCAGCCCGACAGGCGGATGCAGGCGTGGTCGCCCGTGCAGACGCTTTCATCAACGCCAAAGCGCGGCGCCTCGACCCGGCGGCCATCCTTGATGGCCTTTTGCACCAAGGGCTTTTCGCGGCGCTGGCGGTTCAGCATGCATTCCGACGAAGCAACGATGACCTTGGGCCCCTTTTCGGGGGTGGTCAGCGCCTCGCGGATGGTGTCGCGCATCTTTTTCACATCATAGGTGCGGTCGATCTGGCGCACCCAGTTGATGCCGATGCCCTGCAGCGCCTTGGAAATCGGGTTCTTGGTGGCCTTGGTGGCATTGTCGGCGCGGGAGGACATGACGTCCTGCCCGCCAGTGGCCGCCGAATAGTAGTTGTCGACGATGATCGCCACGCCGTCCGACTTGTTGAAGGCCATGTTGGTGAAGGAAGAGCTCAACCCGTTGTGCCAGAACCCGCCGTCGCCGATGATCGCGACCGGGCGCTTGGCGCCGCCGCCGTCGAAGGCGCCGTTGGCGGCAGGCCCAAGGCCATAACCCATGGTCGCCCCGCCGATTTCAAAAGGCGGCAGGCTGGCGAAGAGGTGGCAGCCGATGTCGGCGGCAATCTGGTGCTTGCCCAGTTCCTTTTCCACCAGCTTCATCGCGGCAAAGATCGGGCGTTCCGGGCAGCCGGTGCAGAACCCTGGCGGGCGGATCGGAACGGTTTTCGTCAGGTCCGGGATTGCCGGGCGGTCGATGTTCGGCGCGCGCACAGCGGCGGGCAGCATGCTGGGCGCGGCCTGCCGGATAAAGGCCTCGACCGCGTCCAGCATCACGCCGCCGGTATATTCGCCCGCCATCGGGAACAGGCCCTTGCCGTGCAGCTTGACGGTTGAACCCGCCCGGTAGAGGAAGCTGCCCAACTGGGTTTCGATGAATTCCGGCTGGCCTTCCTCGACGATCAGCACGTTCTCCTTGCCCTCGCAGAACTGCAGGAACTCGGACGAGATCAGCGGATAGGTGACGTTCAGCACATAG
>JALQYS010000498.1 GCA_023254015.1 Paracoccaceae bacterium | reverse complement strand
CCCGCGCCGACCTTGTTGGATTGGGTCGCGGACGCAGGGCGCGCAACTCATGCCATCGGCAAGATTGGTGACATTTTTTCTATGCGCGGTATCGGTAAGCTGTGGAAGGGCAAGAGCGATCTTGACCTTTTCGATCATCTTGATCGGCTTGGGTCAGAGGCAGAGGAGGGTTCCTTGACCTTTGCCAACTTTGTCGAGTTTGACAGCCTGTATGGCCATCCTCGTGACGTGGCCGGCTATGCCCGCGCGTTGGAATGGTTCGATGCCCGCGTCGGCGGATTTCTGGCGCGTTTGCGCCCCGGTGATCTGGCGATCTTTACCGCCGATCACGGCAATGATCCCACCTGGACCGGCACGGACCACACCCGCGAACGGGTGCCGGTACTGTGCGCGGGCGTCGGGGCCGGGGCGATCGGGCATTGCGGTTTCGTGGATGTCGCGGCCAGCGTCGCGGCGCATCTGGGCCTTGGCGCGCAAGGACCGGGCCAAAGCTTTCTGTGACCCGTCCCGGGGACACCCAGAGAATGTTTGCGCCAGTCTGACTGGCGAAGAGGAGAGGAGGTCGCCGTGAAGGATGTGCCCAAGGTTGAACTGCACCTGCATCTTGAGGGCGGCGCGCCGCCGGCCTTCATCCGGGGGCTGGCGCGGGAAAAGCATATCGATATTGCGGGCATCTTTACCGAGGATGGCAGCTATCGCTTTACCGATTTCTGGAACTTCCTGAAGGTCTATGAGGCGGCCTGCACCACGCTGCAGGGGCCCGAGGATTTCCGGCGGCTGACGCTGGCGGTGCTGGAGGAAAGTGCTGCCTCTGGCGTGGTCTACTCCGAGGCCTTTCTCAGCCCCGATTTCTGCGGCGGGCGCGATCTGGGGGCCTGGCGCGAATATCTGCATGCCATTCAGGAGGCCGCGGCAGAGGCCGAGCGGAGCATGGGCATCACCCTGCGCGGGATCGTCACGCCCATTCGCCATTTCGGCCCGGAAAAGGCGCGGGAGACAGCGATCTGCGCGGCCGAGACGGCTGGCGCGTTCATCACCGGCTTTGGCATCGGCGGCGATGAAAAGGCCGGCGCGCTGAAGGATTTTGCCTGGGCGTTTGACTGCGCCCGCGAGGCGGGTTTGCGGCTGACGGCGCATGCGGGGGAATGGAAGGGGCCGGAGGAGGTGCGCGCGGCGGTGCGCGATCTTGGGGTCGAGCGGGTGGGCCACGGCGTTCGGGCGATCGAGGATCTGGCGCTGGTGGACGAATTGGCCGAGCGCGGCACGGTGCTGGAGTGCTGTCCCGGCTCGAACGTGGCGCTGGGTATCTATCCGGGGTTCCGCGCCCATCCGATCAACGAGCTGGACCGGCGCGGGGTGAAGGTGACGATCAACACCGATGATCCGCCCTTCTTTCATACCACCATGGCGCGGGAATATGAGGAATTGCACCGCGCTTTCGACTGGGACGAGGGGCAGTTTGGCCGGCTGGCGCGCCAGGCGCTTGACGCGGCTTTCTGTGACGCCGATACCAAGGCTAAGATCGCAAAGCTTCTGGAGACCTGACAATGCTGGACCATCTGACCGTCGTGACGCACCCGCTGGTTCAGCACAAGCTGTCGATCATGCGCGACAAGCAGACCTCGACCGCCAGTTTCCGCAAGCTCTTGCGCGAGATCAGCCTGCTTCTGGCCTATGAGGTCACGCGGGAGCTGCCGATGACCACCAAGCGCATCGAAACCCCGATCGAGCCGATGGATGCCCCGGCGATCGACGGCAAGAAACTGGCGCTGGTCAGCATCCTGCGGGCGGGCAATGGCCTTTTGGACGGGATCCTGGAGCTGATCCCTGCGGCGCGGGTGGGGTTTGTCGGGCTTTACCGCGACCCCGAGACGCTGCAGCCGGTGCAGTATTACTGCAAACTGCCCGATCATCTGGACGAACGCCTGTCGATCGTGGTCGACCCGATGTTGGCCACCGGCAATTCCAGCGTGGCGGCGATTGACCTGTTGAAAGCGCAGGGCGCGAAAAACATTCGTTTCCTGTGCCTGCTTGCCGCCCCCGAAGGGGTGGCACGCATGAAGGAAGCGCATCCCGATGTTCCGATTGTCACCGCCTCGGTTGACAGCCATCTGAATGACCATGGCTATATCGTGCCCGGTCTAGGGGATGCGGGCGACCGCATGTTCGGCACAAAATAGAGGGGTCCGACCCCTTTACTCGGAAACAAAATTGCCCCAAAGTTGCCATAATCGCTACTTGGGGGTAGTTATGGTTTGCAAGTTTTTGTCGGCTGCCGTGATTGCGGCAGTGTTTGGCGCAACCTCGGTCGAGGCGCAGTCGGTGGGTCAAATCGGTGGCCCGGCAAATATGCCGCCAGCGAACTTCAAAGGGCAACAATGGGTCGATAGCCGGGGCTGCGTCTTCCTGAAGGCGGGCTATGGCGGTCAGGTCAATTGGGTGCCGCGCGTGGGTCGCGACCGCAAGGCGCTTTGCGGCTATCCCCCGACCGGCTCGACCCGCAATGCGATCGAAGTGGCCACGGCCGAAGAGATGGCAGCCCCCGCAGCGCCGATTGCCGAGACCACCGCCGCACCGACGACGCTGGCCGCAGTTGCCCCGGTAGTTCCCGTCGCTCCAATGGTGAAACCGCAAGCCGCTTTGCCCGTGGCGAAGGTGCGATCCAAGCCCTATGTCGCAGCCCC
>JALQYS010000478.1 GCA_023254015.1 Paracoccaceae bacterium | reverse complement strand
CTGCGCGGCCAAGGGATCGGCCAGCACCCCGGCATGGCTGTCGCCCCAGATCGCGATCGAGGGCACGGCCCCCGCCCCCAGAACGCAGGCGGTTTCGGCCTGAACCTCGCCCTGGCTGCGCTGCGCGCCAATGCATCTTTTGTAAACCTGCTGCCGGTCCAGCTCGGGGCCCAGCAGGGTCTGGATGTTTTCAGGCAGACGCTGTGGAAAGCCATCGCTGACATGCGCCGCCACCGCGAAAGCAAGGATGCCGGCCGCCATGCCCGACAGGGTCCAGACGGACGCCCGGCCTGGAAGGCGCTGCAGGCGGAAGGGCTGTTCGACAAAGCGCCAGCTGGCATGGGCCAGCCCCAGCGTCACCACAAGATAGGCCATGGTCTGCACCGGCCCCTGCAATGGCTGATCGCTGAGCGCCAGAAACCCCAGAAGGGGCTGGTGCCAAAGATAGGCCGAATAGCTGACCGTGCCCAGCCAGACCAGCGGCGCCAGCCCCAGAACCCGCCGCGCGGCCGAGGCCTGATCGGCAAAAAGAAGAACCAGAACCGCCCCCGCCACCGGCACCAACGTCCAGCCCCCCGGCCAGCCGGCATGTTCGGGAATTGCCGTGATCGCGCCCAGCGCCAGCGCCAGCCCCGCCGCCGCCAGCCAGCCCCGCAGCGCGCCCGGCAGCGCCCTTGCCCAAGGATAGGCCATGGCGGCCAGAACGCCGGACAAGAGCTCCCACGCGCGGGTATGGCCCAGATAGAAGCGGGCCATCGCCTGCTCGGGCGGGGAAAGCACTGCCAACACAAAGCTGACCCCCGCCAGCGCGGCCAGGACGGCCCAAAGATGCGCCCGCAAGCCGCGCCCACGCCACAAAAGGATCAGCACCACCGGCAGAACCAGATAGAACTGCTCTTCCACCGCAAGGCTCCATGTGTGCAGCAGCGGGTCAGAGGCGGCCTCGGGGGTAAAATAGTCGATCCGGTTCAGGAACCAGACATTCGACAGGAACAACAGCGTCGCAAAGGCCCCGCCGCCGTAATGGCGCAGCTCGCGCGGGATCATCAGCATCAGCGCGAAGGGCAAGGTGACAAGGATCATCACGAACAGCGCGGGCAGAATCCGGCGGGCGCGGCGGGCATAGAAGGTGCGAAAGCTGAACCGGCCTTCGGCCAGCGCGCGCAGGACGATGCCGCCAATCAGAAAGCCCGAGATGACGAAAAAGATGTCAACGCCCGCAAAGCCCGCGCTGAACCCCGGAACGCCGGCGTGGTCCAGGATCACCCCGGACACGGCAATGGCCCGCAGACCGTCAATCTCCTGGCGGTGTGTCACACCACGGTCCGGTCCGGTCAATCAGCTCACCACGTCGCATCAGGGCCAAGTCGCGCCCCGTGGTTTAGTTAAGGGCGGCGCTTCTGGCAAGTTTCGCCGCCAACAGGACAAAAGGCGCCGCGTGCAGCACAAGGTCGAAGATGTCGATCGGTTTCACCAGATCGCCCGCGACCAGCATCTTCAGCTTTTCCCAGATATGCGGTTCGGGAAAGAACGGCGCCAGGCCCAGCGTCAGGCAGGCCAGCACCACAAGGCTGATCGGCAGGGAATCGAGAATCGCCATGGCGGCCTCCTGTCAGGGTTTCGCCCTACATATGCGAATTTTAATATGTATGAAACCCCAGCCCGGAAATGCAAAAAGCCCCCACGAGGGGGGCTTTTGCAAGTGGCGCGGTGGACGGGGCTCGAACCCGCGACCCCCGGCGTGACAGGCCGGTACTCTAACCAACTGAGCTACCACCGCGCATCGTCTTTCCGGGTCGCCCCGGCGTGGGGTGGGTATTACGGAAGCCCGCGCACGGCGTCAAGCGGGAAAGCGGGCGGAAAGCCGGGGAAAATCAATGTGCCGGTGCGGGAATGAATTCGCCCTCGTCACCGGGCGGCAGACGAAAGCGGCCATGCGCCCAGTCGC
>JALQYS010000352.1 GCA_023254015.1 Paracoccaceae bacterium | reverse complement strand
CATCATCTCGTCCCGTTCGGTGAATACGTTCCGTGGCGGAGCCTTTTGCCCCTTCAGCGTCTGGTTCAATCGCTCGGAGACTTCACGCCGGGGCCAGGGCCCCGGACACTGGCGTTCGGCCCACACCCCTATGCAGGGATCGCAATCTGCTATGAGATCATTTTTCCCGGACACGTGGTCGATGATGCGATCAGACCGGACTGGATCTTCAACGCGACAAACGACGCTTGGTTCGGTGCCTCGATCGGGCCATGGCAGCATTTGGCATCGGCCCGGATGCGGGCCATTGAAGAGGGCCTGCCTCTCGTCCGGGCCGCCAACACGGGAATTTCGGCAGTGGTTGATTCCTACGGGGCAACATTGGCCATGCTCGAAATCGACACGTCAGGCGTGATCGACATCCGCTTGCCCCGCCCATTGCCCGCAACCATCTACGCCCGCTTCGGAGACTGGGCGCTTCTCTTTCTCATGCTCACTTCGTGGGCGATCAGTGGCTATTGGGCCCGGCAGCAACAGGCAAACCTGAAAGGTGCATCGAAATGATCGGGCCGCTCTTCGCAATCATCGGGTTCCTTTGGGGTTACCTCGTTGCACGGCGGCGGGGCGGAAAGACCGTCGACCGCCTGCAGTACGGCGCAGGCTTCGCCATCGCCTTCGGGCTGCTCGGCACTCTCCTTGGAATCGCTCTCGCAAGGTATCTTGGGGCAGCCTGATCGGCGAAACATCGCCGATCCTGAAATCCTCACTTTTTCGTCGGTTGAACCTCTAGTTGCTCGAGGTTCTAGACGACAGGCTGATCTCGCCTTCCGGACTGTTCATGCGTCTTCGTTCTCTTCAGATTATCCTTTGGATCGCCGCCACTGCGGCGGTCATCACGTTTTTGGCGGTGCGGTGGTGGCCTGCAACGGACGACACCGCAACAGCTGATTCAGCCTTTATGCCTACCTTCGCGCTTGCAGACAGCGAAGGCCGTATGCGCACGACTGCCGAATTTCGCGGAAAGTTCCTGTTGGTGTTCTTCGGCTTTACAAGCTGCCCGGATGTCTGTCCGACGACGCTCTCCGAAGTCGCTCAGGTCATGGATGATCTTGGATCTGCCGCGGGATCGGTGCAGCCGATTTTCATTTCAATCGATCCAGAACGGGACAGGCGTTTAGGGCTGGATGACTACACAAAGGCCTTTCATCCAGCGATCCTTGCTTTGGCAGGAAGCGAAGAGGATACAAAGTCTGCGGCCGCAAGCTTCAAGATCTTCTACGAGCAGGAGGCCGACACTTCGTCGCCGGACGGATACACGATGGCGCACAGCCCTAGCCTTTATCTCATCGGCCCAGACGGGGAGTGGCTGCGTCAATTCACCTACGGTACATCTGCTGCCGAAATCGTTTCCGACCTTCTAACAAGGCTCTGACCCATGAAACACTTCCTTCTCGCCACAACACTGATCTTCTCCGCACCTGCAGCAATGGCCTGTGAGACCGTGACAATCGGCGATCTTACCGTTGAACACGCTTGGTCCAAGGCGACAATCGGCGCGGGACGGCCCGGAGTGTTCTATGTCGAGATCAAGAACTCCGGGACGACCGACGATGCGCTCGTTGGCATCACGACGCCAGCAGCCGGAATGCCGATGTTGCACGAGACTGTCGTACAGGATGGCATCGCATCGATGCCGCATGCGATGTCAGTCCCGGTCCCTGCCGGTCAGAGTGTCCAGCTCGCGCCGGGTGGCTACCACGGCATGCTGATGGAGCTGACGACGGCCCTCAAGGAGGGCGACAGCTTTCCGGTTACCCTTTCCTTCGAAAAGTCTGGCGAGGTTACCGTGAATGTCGACGTCCTCTCGTTGCGCGCGGAGGGTCCGGATTGCGCCGACGCAGGGCAATAATCCTGGGTGCGGGAGGGGCAGTCGGAGCCGTCGCCTTCATGCTGGGCGTCGGGGCCTATCGCACGCGCAATCGGCCAGCCCGCAGCGAGGTCCTGCCCGTGCCGATCGGTCAGATGACCTGGACATTGACCGACCACCAGGGTCGCTTGGTCCGACCTTCTGACTGGGCCGGTCGCCCTGTCATGGTATTTTTCGGCTTCACCTGGTGCCCGGACGTCTGCCCGACCACATTGAGCGACATATCGCTCTGGCTCGAGGAACTGGGTGCCGACGCGGATCGCCTGATCGTGGCGTTGATTTCGGTCGATCCGGAGCGCGACACGCCCGACGTCCTTTTCGATTACCTCAGCAACTTCGATCCACGCATCATGGGGCTGACGGGGCTTGCTGGTGAGGTCGCTCAGGCGGCCGCAGATTTTCGCGCAACCTATCGCCGCGTCGAAAAGGAGGGCGGCGACTACACGATGGACCACACCGCCGGTGTATTTCTGTTCCACCCCGATGGGCGCTTCGCCAGCATCATAGACTTCCATGAAGACCGGCGTTTCGCCGTTCCCAAAATCCGCCGAACCCTCAGTTGAAAGGTCATTCTGCCAGATGATCCGCTCCGCATTTCTGATCCTTGCTATCGCGGCCTTCTCCCCGCTCCAGGCAGTGGCCGATCCACCGAAGTCGCATTTGCCTGTGGAATTCGAGGCCACAATCGCCCCCGGTGACACCTTGGACAGCGTCCTTGGTCACGCGGGAATCCCCGGGACGATCCGGGCGGAAGCCGCGCTCGCGCTATCAGGTGTCTACGACCTGAAAGACCTTCGACCTGGTCACCGCATCGAATGGACTGCGGCGTCCGGGGATCCGGCATCGCTGACACGCCTGTCGCTCTTCGTGGACGATGGTGTGGAGATCGCTCTCTCCTTCGACGGGCCGATCGCGGCGCAACGGCTTGATTCGCCGGTTCGTCAGACGGACCGGCGGGAGACCTTGACGCTTGACGAAACCCTGTATGACGCCCTGATGGCACGAAATGCGCCCGAACGATTTGCGGTTGACCTTACGGCACTACTTGCGGGCCAGGTTGATTTCAGGCGCGATCTAAAGGGCGGAGAAACTTTCGCGCTCGTCTGGCAGGAAGATCAGCTTCCCGATGGGAGCATAGCAGGAGAGCCGCGCCTGAGTTACGCCAGACTCGAACTTGCGGATCGCGTGCTCGAACTCGTTGCGACCGAAGCCGCTGGCCCAGTCATAGTTTTCGAGGACGGCGAAGCTGTACAGCGTTCAGCGGCACCCATCCTCGGTGCCCGCCTGTCGTCCGTCTTCGGCCGACGGAACCATCCTGTATTGGGCGGGGTCCGCATGCATACCGGGATCGATTATGCGGCACCTGTGGGGACCGAAGTCTCGGCAACTGGTGCTGGGCGGGTAGTCTTTGCGGGCACGATCCGTGGCTACGGCACCACAATCGACATCGATCACGGCGGCGGGGTCGTGACGCGATATGCGCATCTCTCCGAAATTGCCGAAGACGTTCGCGTGGGGACACGGGTTAAAGCTGGAGACGAGATCGGCGCAGTCGGCGCAACCGGGCTCGTGAGCGGGCCCAACCTTCACTACGAAGTTCGTGTCGACGGCCGACCGGTTGACCCGAAAGACCAGGATGCCCTGCCGGAACAGGAAATTGCTTCGGCAGAAGATCTCAATGCACTCGCCGCCTGGCGCAGCGAAACCGGCTTCATGGCGGCAACCGATGGAGAACGTGGATGACGGAATATCGCATCGGCCGCCGTGAGTTCATCCTTGCAGCGACAGCCTTGGCCATAGCACCTGCCGCAAGGGCAGAGGAAGAACCGCCGATCCATGTCGTAAAGGGGCGTGGCTGCGAATGTTGCGATGCATGGGTGGACTACCTGCGCGAACAGCGGTTTACGGTTACGGATGAGGTGTCGATGGGAACCTTGTTAATCCGCTTCAAGATGGATCAGGGCATACCAGCAAAGGCGTTTTCCTGTCACACGGGCACAGTTGACGGCTATGCGCTAGAAGGCCATGTCCCGGCTGCAGATATCCGAAGGCTGCTCGACGAGCGTCCCGACGCTGTTGGCCTCGCAGTGCCCGGCATGCCTTACGGCTCCCCCGGTATGGGATCAGAAGACAGTCGAGAAGCCTATGACGTCCTGCTGGTTCGCAGGGATGGAAGCCTGGAAGTTTATTCAAGCTATCCGGCCGCCTGACATGAACTGTAATTATATCGGATCAGCCAGACTGCCTGTGCGTCTTTTGGTGCTCACGCAGAAAATGGTGTCCGGTCATGTTATTTTGACTAACCGAGGTTTCAGCACAACGTCGGATTATCGACGTCAATTTTTGCCGTAGGCGCTGTACAGCAGCCGAATACGGCGGGACAGTTCTGACGACCTGAATAATGAGGTGTCGGCAGACTATCCCGCTTAGTACCCGTCAAGAATCAGCTCGCGGCTGGTTTGGCGACTTTGAGGAGTGTGGCCGCAACCGCTCGACCTGAGTTGAAGACAACCAGAACAAGCCGCTCGTGACCCATCCCAACTTTGGGAGCATGAACCAATTGTCAATCGCGCGATCAAGCGCATTTATAGTATCTGACCGAAGCTATTTGAACTCGGCCTAAATTATAGACGAACTAGCGGTGTCAACCAGCACTAAGAGAGCAATAGTGAGCTTACTATCAAAAGCCCAAAAGTAGCCGCAGAGTTGCCAATGCGCACCCGTTAACTGACATCGCTCGATTATGAAACGCGCGGGGGGCACCTATGCGACTTCTCAGAAAAGTGAGTGAACTATCACACAATGTGCGATCAAGACTGGCTCTCCTCGCCACAACGCTTGCATTTATTTCGGCTCAACCCTCCTTCGCGATCGATAACCGACAGACTGACACTGAAATGCTACCTATAGGGGCAGTCACCTCAGCTCCAGATGGGGCGTCAAATGTGTGCAATGTTTACGTTTGGGCTTGCGCGCAATCTGGTCGCACATTGAAGATTGGCGAGTTGCAACTTAGAGAGCTGCGGAAAGTTAATACTCGAATCAATCAGTCGGTTCGTTCGGTGAGTGACTTACAACAGTACGGTATCGCTGAACGCTGGACGCTGCCGACCAAAGGAAAGGGTGATTGCGAAGACTATGCCCTTTACAAGAAGTACGAATTGACGCGCGCTGGATTTCCGGCCGAGCAGCTACTGATCGCAACTCTTCTTGATTTGAACAGAGCGTCTCATGCTGTTCTCGTCGTGCGCACTGGCGCCAATGATCTCGTTTTGGACAACCTAACCAACAAGATCGTACCATGGCACAAGACAGGATACACCTTTTTGAGAATGCAGGACCCTCGGAAGCCCAAACGATGGGTTTCAGTTATGGCAGGGGGGATTTTCCTTAGGTGAGAGTGTATTGACGGGCGTTCTGTGACATACTTTTCAACTTGGTTGTGTTGAATCTCACAAAGGTTTTTTTGGACGCTTCAATTCCAGAATCTGATTGCGCACCAAGAGTAAGTCAGAGCGCGAAGTTTCAGCTCTCGAAACTGCCGGGCCTGGAAGAATAGCCCACGACCAGTCGGCGCAAGATCGATGCCCGTCGCGGACTCTCCGCGACGGGATTCTCATCTTTTTCGTTATTGCTTAGCTTCATCATTGACTGATCAGCCCTGTGACCTCGTCTCACGTATAGAGGAGAGAATGCTGCACTAAGGTAGAATGTTGCAACTGAGCGACGCTTGACCGTTGATCCTTTCGAGTTGCCAGCGTCGCGTTCAAACGCTACCCGAGACCCATTGGGTCAGAAGAAAACTGCGATGCCGATGACATGGTACTGATCCGGCGCGATGGCGAGCTTGAGGTCTATACCAGCTATCCGGCGGCCTGAGATCACATCCGTCTAGGGTCCGATCTTTGGCTGATGGTCTTCGACCAACACCGACTTATCCCTCAGAAGGAACCAACGATCTGGGCAACGGCGTCCTCGCTGTCCCACGCAAACGGGCCTTGAAGACGTCCGATCTCCCGGCTCTGCCGGTCGATCAGAAGAGTTGTCGGCAGGCCGATGAAGGCAAGGGCAAGCTGAACCCGCAGCGGCTCGGCCCAATAGAGCGGCAGATCGACGAGGCCGATCTCGTCGTAGAAGCGCCGCCCCCTTCCGATCCCCGCGTCGTCGATGCAGAGCGGAAGCACCGCGAAATCCGCGCCGCCCAGCCGGGACTGGAGCCGGTCAAGTGTCGGCATTTCTTCCCGGCAAGGTGGGCACCACGTCGCCCAGATGTTCAAGAGGATCACCCGGCCGGCGAAATCGTCGAGTTTCCGCGTTGTGCCTGCTTCGTCGAGGATCGGCGGGGACAGCAGCGGTTGCGGGTCCTCGCGCAGCCGGAAGGGCGGGCGCGCCTCGGCGGACCCTGCAAGGAAGGGCGCGGCGAGGGCACCAAGGACGGCACGGCGTCCGATGAGTGTTGGCATGGGTCCGCTCTCTCCGGGAAAGGGCCCGGACCCGCAGGCAGGCTGCGGGTCCGGCCGTGCGTCAGGCCGACACCGCGAACTCGGTCATCATGCCGGTCGAAAGGTGCGGCATGTGGTGGCAATGCAGCATCCACCGCGCCGCCTCGCCCGCGTCCACCGCGACCGTCACCATGCCCATCGGCGGCACATGCACGGTGTCGCGGACCGCGCCTGCGATCCGGTCCATGCCGACACCCACTACCTGGAAGGCGTGGCCGTGCAGGTGCATCGGATGCGCCATCATCGACATGTTGTGGAACATGATCTCGACTCGGTCGCCGGATTTCGCAGTCACCGGCACATGGGACCCCCAAGTCTGGCCGTTGATCGTCCAGACATAGGGCATCATGGTGCCGCCCAGCATCAGCATCGGCTGCGAAGCTGGCGCGCGTTCGGGCAGCGGGCTGACGGCGCGTAGAGCACCCTCCTGCGCCAGATCGCCGCTGAAGGCGGGATGGTCGGCCTCCGACATCTCGGCGATCCTAGTCACCGCCGCCCCCGGCGTGGCGAGGATGACACCCGTCCTTTCCTTGGCACCTTCGCGCAGGGCAAGGATCGGGAAGGCCCCGCCCTCGCCCGGCACGTCCAGTTCGATATCCAGCCGCTGGCCCATTGCGACGCCAAAGCGGTTGCCGGGCAAAGGTCGGACCGGCTCGCCGTCCACCGCGACCAGCCGTCCCGGCAGCGCGCCAGTGTCGATCCAAAACACGGTGGCGGCCGCAGCGTTGATGACGCGGACAAGGATGCGCCCACCTTTGTCGACCTGAACCACTTCGGGGTCGTCCAGCGTGCGATCATTGGCAAGATAGGCGTCGAAGTTGTAGTCGTTCAGGTCCATCGCCATGCCATCCATCCCCGGCATCGCCATCATGTCCCCCTGACCCATGGCACCCATGTCCATTCCGGAATGGTCCATGCCGCCCTGCCCCATCTGGCCATGATCCATCCCGGCCATCGACGCGCCGCCGGTGATCTCGGCCAGCACCTCGGCAGGTGGCTTGAAGGAAAAGTCGTGCAGGAACAGCGTCACTTCCTGCCGGTCGGCAGCAACGTCCTCGGGCCGCCGCACGACCAGGGGTGCTGCAAGCAGCATCATCTCGTGCGCCGGGATGTGGGCGTGCATCCAGTGCGTACCCGGTCGCGCGGCGAAATCGTAGGCGCGGTTTTCGCCGGGTTGGAGGACCGGCATCGGCAGGTCGGGCACGCCGTCCTGCGCATTGGGCGGAATCTGCCCGTGCCAATGAATGATCGTCGGCTCGGCCAAAGTGTTTGCCAGATCGACCGCGAAAGCCTGGCCCGGATCGAGGACAAGGCCGGACCGGCCGGCGCCATCCAGAAGCCCCCACACGGTTGCGGCCTTGCCCCGCACGTCGATGGAGCGGGTGGTGGCGGTCAGCGACATTCGACCGGACTGGGCCCGGACCCGAGCGGGAAGCATCAGCGAGGCGGCCGTGGCCGCAGAAGCGGCCCGAAAGCCGCGGCGAGAAAAGGGCGACATGCGAATTCTCCTGTATCGCGTCGTGAATTGGACAAGCGGTCCCCGGCGAATGCCGCAGCCGCAGGCTCAGATCACGGCGATCTTCGGAGGCGGACCTGGGGGCGGAATGGCCAGCGAGGCGGCAAGGATGTCGACACTAGCCTCCACATCGGAGGACCGCGCGACAGTTTCCGCAACCCGGTCCGGCGCAGGAAAGGTCGCCGCTGCGAAAAGGCAGTGCTGTTGGCAGATCAGCTGCTGTGTCAGGTCCTTCGGGCCGTCAGTCGCGGGCATGTGCGCCAGATGGCCGGCCATCGCCATCATCTGTGCATGGTCAGCCTGAGCTTGCTGCCGTTCGCCGAGAGCCAATACGGGAATGATCGCCGCAAAGACGTAGGCGGCGAGGATCAGGACATGCATGCGAAATGTGAGGAACGCCATGCTTGGGACAATTATCAGGATAGCCTGCTTCCGTCACCTGACAGTTTGGTGTCCCTGAGGGGCACTCTGATCTCTAAAGCTGCGGCATCAATGCCGAGTTTCCGAATTCCCTGCCCCACTATCGCAGAGTTTACTGGAATCCGTCGCGATTGCGCAGAACCTGCGCAAAACGCGGGACAGTGAATCGATGTGGAAACTTCTGTTCGCCATGGCGGCAATCCTTGGCCTGGCATCCTGCGGTGCCGAACCGATCTGGGCACCCGAGGAGGCCGTGGCCGCCGCCCGCTACGAGCATCCCGGCCCGACCTCGGTCACGCTCTTCACGGTCCTCTCGACACGCAGCGGAGCGGGAGCGCATGCGGGCCTGCTCATCAACGGATCGCAGCGCGTGCTGTTCGATCCGGCTGGCACCTGGCGGCATCCCCGGCTGCCCGAGCGCAACGACGTGCACTTCGGGGTCACCCCGAAGATGGTGGATTTCTACATCGACTACCATGCCCGCGAGACCTACGACGTGGTTGAACAGACTATCGAGGTATCGCCCGAGGTTGCGGCACTGATCATGCAGCGGGCAATGGCCTATGGCGCGGTGCCGAAAGCAAACTGCACCATCGCGCTGTCGCGGGTGCTGGAAGGGGTGCCCGGATTTGAAAGCCTGCCGATGACCTGGTTTCCGAAACGGATGATGGAGGGGTTTGCCGACTTGCCGGGCGTCTCCACACGGACGATCACCGACGACGACGCCGACGAGAACCACGGGGTTCTGCTGGTTCAAGCCGGGGACCCAAGGCTGGAGTAGCATTTCGGTGATCTGTCGCCGGGTTCATCAGACTTTGCTCGCCGATCCCCGCACTTGCAGCTATGTTTCCCGTAAAGTTCCAACGAAAGGCCGACATCATGACACTGTCCCGGCGCAAGGTTCTCGCCGCCGTTCCTTGGCTGGCCGCCATTGCGGCTACCCCAGCACTTGCCGAGGGCGACGAAGCCATCCACGTCGTCAAGGACCCCGGCTGCCCCTGCTGCAACGGGTGGATCGGACATCTGCGCGACAGCGGCTTTCGGGTATCCTTCGAGGAACGCAGCATCGAAGAGCTTGCGGCGTTCAAGCGCGAGCGTGGCATTCCGGAAGACCTCGCGTCCTGCCACACCGCCACCATCGGCGACTATACTGTCGAGGGGCACGTTCCCGCCGCCGACATCCGCCGTCTTTTGGCTGAACGACCCGTCGCCGTCGGTCTCTCCGTGCCTGGCATGCCCTACGGGTCACCCGGCATGGGACCCGAGACCGATCGCGAAGCCTATGACGTCATCCTTGTCGGGATGGACGGCGGCGGCAGTGTCTTCACGAGCTACCCTGCAGCCTGATCCCGTTCAGTCGTGCGGGGACTGCCCAAAACCAATGACGCCGTGCGCCATTGGTTCCCGGGTCACCAGGACAGACCGGATTCGGTTGACCTCCAGGCGTTTAGCAGTGCTTCCTCGGGCACCACACCGTCCAACGGTCTGATTGCGACGTCGAGCCTGCGAGCCGCATGATAGGCCGTTGCCGCCATTAAGCCGGGCGTCGCGCCATAGGCGAGCCGGTAACGCGACACAAAACCGTCGGTTCCGTCTGCGCTGTCCCACCCATCCGGCAGTACGAACTGCCGCAAGACCGTGCTTGCCGAGGCATACGCGCGCGCGGCGTCGCTGGCCGCGGGTTCGGCGCCAATGACAATGACGACATCGGTCGGCTCGTCGGACGTACCGAACAGTCCTTCGACCAGCCCCGCCGCATCTCGTGGCAGCGGCAGCAGTTGCACATCAACCCCACCGAGATGTCCGTCCGATGTTTCGTTGGCGTGCCCGTCCCGTTCGTCGGCCGCTAGGAGGAAACCGCGCACCGCTTCTGCCAGACTTGCGTCAACGTCCTCGCCGACGACCAGAAGGCCGACGGTGATTGAATGCGCCGAAGCAATCCCTGTCAAGGCGATCCACAAAGTGGCTGCCACGACGGAATGCCTGATCCGGCCCAAGACCGTCTCAGTGATCGTGAAAGGCCGCTGAAGTCGGAAACCGAAAGGACGCGTAAAACGGATACTCATTCGGCGGCCCGCGCGGCGGCTACCACCTCGGCAAGCTGAGCCTTCTCGACAAAGCCCGGAATCAGTTGATCACCCACCACGAATGACGGTGTGCCGTTGAAGCCGAGAGCCTCGGCCAGACGTAGCGACGTGGCGATATGTTCCTCGACTTCGGGCGATTGCATGTCGACCTTGAGCTGCTCGACATCGAGTCCGACCTCGCCCGCGATCCGCAGCACCGACTGCTCGTCCAACTTCGCCCGCGCACCCATCAGCGCATTGTACAGTTCAGCATACTTGTTCTGCTTCCGTGCAGCCAAAGCGGCCCGCGCCGCGATCGCTGATCCTTCGCTGAGGATTGGCCATTCTCTCAGAACAAGACGGATGTTTCCGTCCTCGGCCAGCAGGGCGTCGATTTCAGGCATCGCGCGTTTGCAATAGGGACAGTTGTAATCGAAGAACTCCACCACCGTCACGTCGCCTTCCGGGTTGCCGAGGACCGGAGCGTTGGGGTCGCGCTCAAGCAGGGCGCGCTCGTCGGCCAGGGTCGCGGCAACGGCGGCAGCTTGGGCCTCTGCCTGGCGCGCCTCCAGCGTCTGGATAGCCTCGAGCACAAGCTCCGGGTTCTCGCGCAAGGTTTCGGCGACCAGTTCCTTGATCCGATCTTCCGTAGTCTCCTGCGCCAGAGTGAGGCCGGGAGCGAAAACGAGCGTGATAGCAAACAGGATTGACGTGACGCGCATGGGAAGAGCCTTGTGTGGCGGATGAAGATTTCGAGTTTCAGGCGGTATGCACCCTCTAGTTCCTAGAGAGGCAAGCGGGAATTGGGAGGTCGGTGGACTTACTTGCGGCTTCAAGGCGAACCTGCTTCCAACTGGCTGCGTTCAGCCTGTGCGGCACGAATGCGGTCGGGCCAGGTCGACCGGATGTAAGCGAGGACGGCCTCGATGTCGTCTTCGGTCAGCTCTTCGCCAAACCCGGGCATGCCGGAGGTGAAGTCGACCCCCATATCGTCCAGCACCGGCTGCCCGCCGCGACGGATGTAGTCTCGCAGCATCGCGTCCCCATGGTGCCAGGTGTGGCCCGTCTCGTCGTGGGGCGGCGCGGGATAGGTGCCGTCCTCCCTCGCCGACTGCCAGTCCGGCTGCCCTTCCAGATTGGCACCGTGACAGGAGGCACATTTGGCCACGTAAATGGCACGTCCACCTTCGGTGTCGGGCACGTCGTGAAAGAAGGCTCGTGCGGGAAAGGCAAGCAGGACGAGGACTGTTACGAGAACTGCACTCGCAAGAACGCTTCGGCACAATGCTCTTCTGAGACGGTGCATCATGTCCGGCTCACTGTGGCGATCGTGCCGTCCGGCGGCAGGATGCGTTCGGACAGCAGGGCTAGGTCCTCCCGTATGCGCGCCCTCTGCGATGTCGGATAGGCGTCCTCAGGCGGCAGGCCGCCATGCTGTGCAAACAGCATGATGTCGCGCGCAATTGGCGCCGCTGCCGTTGACCCGCCACCGCCGTGTTCCACAACGACCGTGACAGCAAAGCGCGGCGCATCAAAGGGTGCAAAGGCCACGAACAGCGCGTGATCGCGCCGGTTCCACGGCAGCTCGTCCTGCGAGCGGACGCCTGCCGCCCGCTCGGCAGCGGTGATCGAGAAGACCTGGCTCGTTCCCGTCTTGCCGGCCATCGCCAATGTCGGATCGGCGATCCGCGAGGAATAGGCCGTCCCGCGCTCGTGGTTCGAGACCTCGAACATGCCCTGTCGCACAATGGCCAGTGCATCGGCCGACAGACCGAGCGGGGCCGGAGCAGCCGTATCCTGGTCCTGCCCGGTACGCGGTCGCACCAGTCGGGGCAACACGGCGGTCCCCGAAGCCAGTCGCGCCGTCATGGTGGCAAGCTGGATCGGCGAGGCGAGCGTGAAGCCTTGCCCAATCGAGGCATTGATGGTGTCCCCGATCAGCCAGTCCTGCCCGTACCGTTCCTGCTTCCAAGCACGCGATGGATTGTTGCCGTGCGCCATGCCGGACAGCGGAAGGTCGTACTTCTGGCCAAGCCCCAGCCGGTCGTTCATCGCGAAGATGCCGTCAATGCCGATGCGCTGCGCGACCTCGTAGAAGTAGACGTCGCAAGACTCGCGCAGCGCGCCGACCATGTTCACTCGGCCATGACCACCGCGCTTCCAGCAGTGGAACCTTCGGCCGGAGATCTCGACATAGCCATTGCAGGCGACAGTCTCTTCCGGGTCCATCAGCCCGGTTTCCAGCGCGGCCAGCGCATTCGACATCTTGATCGTCGATCCCGGCGGATAGGCCCCCTGCACCGTCTTGTCTGCAAGCGGGCGGAATTCGCTGTCACGGAGCGTGCCGTAGTAGCGGCTGGAAATCCCGCGGACGAAAAGGTTCGGATCGAAGGAGGGCGCCGAGGTGCAGCCAAGCAAATCGCCGTTTGTCACGTCCATCACGATCGCGGCAGCGCTTTGGCCTTCCAGCCGGACGCGCATGAAGTTTTGTAAATGGTGATCGAGCGTAACCTGCATATCCGGGCCAGGAGTTGCAGGATCGAGATCGAGTTCGCGCATCGTGCGGCCGGACACGTTGACCTCGACGCGGCGCGTGCCCGGCATGCCGCGCAAGGTGCGTTCGTGGATTCGCTCCACTCCTGTCTTGCCGACTTCAAAATCGGGCAGGCGGAGCAGCGGCGCATTGTCAGCCGCTTCGTTCTCCAGATCGCTGTCGCTTACCGGCCCTACATAACCGACCTGATGCGCGAAATCCGGGCCGAAAGGATAGACGCGGGAAAGGACCATCTCGGGCTGCACACCGGGAAGGACTGGTGAGTTCAGTGCCACGATCGACAATTCGTCCCAAGTGACGCGGTCCTTCACCGTTACCGGCACGAAAGCTCGAACACGGTCGATCTGCTCGTTCACCTTCGAAACAGTCTCTGCGTCGAGGCCGAGCAGCACCCGCAGCTTTTGCAGAACGTCGTCGACATCTCGGGCTTCTTCCTTTACCAGCGTGATGCGATATGCCTGCTCGTTGTCAGCAACGATCTTTCCGGCCCGGTCAAGGATGCGACCCCTGTCGGGACGTACCAGCCGCAGGCTGATTCGGTTTTCTTCGGCCAGAAGGTAGTACTGTTCAGCATCGCGGACGCCCAGTTGCCACATCCGGAAGCCCAAAACACCGACCACCGAGGACATCGCCCCACCCAGCAGGAGGGACCGCCGGGTCGTATTCTTTGCCGCGTGCGCGAGATCGCGTTCAGATCGACGCACGGCTTGCCTCCTCTCCCGGCAGTTCGGACAGGGCCTTGGCGCGGATGGTCTTTAGGTAGGCCGCCGCGCGCAGACCAAAGACGACGACCACCAGTGCGACGAACCAGGGCTGAAGCGGATTCGGCGGCGGCGTTGCCTGATGGAAGCTCAGGAAATGAATGAAGAGGAAGTAGGCCACATGTGCCACGGTCAGCCACCACATCGGCAGGACGCCCATCTGCAAGAACTTCCAGCCGGACAGCCCCAGACGCCGCATCGCGAAATCGCTCGACGTAGCGGCAAGCAGAACTGCGAGGACCAGGGCCGCGATCCCGATGGCGTTGGCAAGCCCGAAACAATGCTGGAACATGACATAGGCCAAGAGGTCGGGATGCCATTCGAACCCGAACAGCCGCATCAGATCCCATTCGACCCAGCCAACGAGAATGATCGCCGCGTGGACGATCACCAGAAGGCAAGCATGGATACCCATCTCACGCCGGAACGGCAGCAGCGGAACCGCCGCGCGCAGGAAGCGTGTCAGCGGCCCGAAGGCCATCGACAGCGCGACCAGCACCAGCGATGCATCCCCGAAGGCGCGGTTCCAGCGGTGCATCGGGCTGAACTGCGCGTGAACCGCCGCAAAGCCCAGCACCAGCCCAATCGCTAGGATGGCCACGAGCACGTGCCGGACCAGCGTTTTCCGGGCCAGCCTGCGCATCGCTGACCGCAAACCAGTTGTAGCTGTCACTGCGGGCCTCCCGTCACGGGAGCTTCAGTACGACCGACAGCCTCACGGCCTGATCGGGACTCGCGAAACGTTCGCCAGGTACGAAAGGCAGCAAAGCCCATGACGATGACCCCGGCTGCCGCGAGCCAGGGCCGGACCGGATCGAACCATGCGAGCAACGCCGGTCCGCCGAAAATCAGCATCAGGATCTTGTTGCAGGTCGGACAGGCAATCCCGAGGAAGCTCGCAAGGCCACCCGTCCCGGATGTACGCAGACTGCATCGGGGAACCCATAGCGCAGTCGTCACTCCGGCTAGGAACGCCGTCAGGACCGTCGCTCCAAACTCCCAAGGTCCGACCGGAGTCATGCGGACGAACAGCGGGTTCGCCCAGACCGCCGTCACTGTGCCCACGACCACAAAGAGCGCAAGGCCAACGGCAGTGCCGCGAAGCCCCCTGCGCATAGCATCTAGATGCCGTGCGTGAACTCTCGCTGCATCACTTGGCATCGAATTCGATCTCCATGAATTCGTCGCCGAAACCCACATTGACAACCCAGCGACCGGCCATCGGCAGTTTGAGGTTTGCCCGCCACACGCCGGCTTCAACCAACTCAAGCGGTGAATCGATCCCATCCATGTGCATATCGACCATCGCGAAATTTACCTCTGGGCGCTGGACTGCAAGCTCGATCGCGTCTGCGTCCGGCATGAACTGGATCTCGAGCCGTACATTGCGGTCACCAAGCGCATATACCTGGACATCGAGGCGGCCGTCGGAAAGTTGTTCGGACGTTTCAGCCGTCGGTGCGTCGCCTTGAGCGCCGGTCGCTTGCGGTTCGAGGGTCCATACGACCGTCCAGACAAAGATGCCTACGAAGGCAACAACCCCCACAGCCAAAATAGCGGCAACAACTCTAGTTCTCATTTGTCATATCCATCTGCGAATGATCCATCCCCGCCATCGGCGTCTCGGTCGCGGGAGGAGGAGGCGTGGGGATCGTGCCTGTTCCATCGGCGTCGAGCAGGTAGGTTGCGATGGCCGCACGGTCGGCGTCGGTGAGGTACGAGGTGCCCTCAGCCACGACCTCGGCCATGCTGCCGCCGAAAGCATCCCCATTGGGCAGCAGCCCCGACTGGAGCGCATAGGCGAGGTTCGCGACCGTCCAGCCGCCTTCCAGAAGGTCGGCTGTTAGGATCGACGGTGCCTTGCTGCCGCCGGGAAGGCTGTCGTTTCCGGCGAACCGGGCGGAAGCGTCCAGGCCGCCCGCAAGCGTTCGGCCGGTATGACAGGCTGCACAATGCGCCGCCCCTTCGACGAGCAAACGCCCGCGGTTCCAGGGCGATGATGTGCCCATCAGCGCATCCGTCTCCGGCGCGTCGAGGTAGGCAGCGCGCCAGAGCTTCAGCCCCGAGCGAAAGCTGAACGGAAACCCGACATCATGCGCCGGGGCAGCATCCGCAACCGGCGGAACGGTGCGGAACGCTTCCCACAGGTCGGCGATCTCCTGATCCGTGAAGCCTGCATAGAAAGAATATGTGAACACCGGATAGTAGGGGTCGCCCTCCGGCGAGATGCCTTGTCGAACAGCCCTGGCGAAATCCTGGATGGTCCAGGCACCGATCCCGGCGGTGGTGTGCGGGGTGATGTTCGGGGGCACGAAAGTGCCAAAGGGCGTGTCGAGAGGCGCACCTCCGGCGAGCGCCAGTCCCTTGGCAGCCGCGTTGGTGTGACAGGACACACAGCCGCTGGCACGGGCCAGATAGGCGCCGCGTTCTGCATCCCCGGGCGGGAACGCGGCCGGCTCCGGCGCGCCGATGGGCCATAGCGCCAGAACACCGGCCCCGAGGCTCGCCGCCACGGCCGGGAAAATGACGGAAGCGCGGATCAGACCCCGCATGGTCAGTTCCGGCCCGCGCGGTACTGCGAATGGCAGGACGAACAGGTGGCGCTGATCCGGGTGAAGAGGTCGTCAGCGGCCAGCGTCGTCAGATCGAACGCCAGCGTCGCCGGGTCCGATGTGCCACGCGCAACCTGGACCTCTTGGGTCCTTTCGCCGTAGCCCATCAACTCCGCTATCGTGAAGCCCTCATCTACCTGTGGTGCCGGGGTCATGGCCATCGCCGAGTGATCCATCCCGGCCATATCTCTGGGCGGCGGCAGCGCCGGCTCAAGACCGTTCGGGGCTGCCACGGCGAGCGCGTCAGCGTAGGTCTTCAATTCCTCGGCAAGTGCTGCGAAGTCCTGCCAGTCGGACCAGATCTCTGGCCTGGCATAGGTCACCCCCTCGAGGCTGCCTTCCGGGAACAACGACAGCATTGTCTCGCCCGCGTGACCGGCAATGACACTTGCTCCCTCTGATACAATGAATGCGTCGTAGGGAACCGTTCCCTGCATCATCGGCGCCAGTTCCGCCACGGTGTCCTTCAACGCGGTCATCCCCGTCATCCGTTCAAGGACGACACCCGTCGCCCCGTTATGTGCCAGCGCCACTGCCGCGACTGCGGAAGCGGCAAGCGCCAAAGCGCCTGTCCATTGTGGTTTCATCTGCCTGACTGCCCTTGGTTTCTTGTTGTTGACCGATCCCGCGACCCGCCCTTCCGGCGGATCGTGCGGCTTGCACAACTGTCTGGTGTCAGGCTGACAGAGATTGAACTGTCGACAGAGCTGCGGAGAGCCTATCGAACCGTCAGACGCACGTCCGGCCTGACTGTCAGATCCGGGTTCGGGGGGGAGGCAGGGTGACGGACGGGCCGCCAAAGCGGCGTTGCGACTGTGTCAGGTCCGGTCGCAGAGTGATCACGATTGACAACGACAGTGCTGTGACCGGCCCATCGGGCAGCACGAAAACAGAACAGGCGAGGCCCGGGTGGCAAGCAGGTGCCGGCGCGGTCTCTTGCCCGGCGTTGCCCGCGATCTCGACCCACGTGCCGGGATGATGATCCTCGACCGGGCCCGCCTCTGCGGTCTGTCCGAGGACCAAGCCAAGCGTCAGCACCACGGACAGAAGCCACATCGACACGAACCGAAACGACCCGCGCGAAAACAGGTTCTTGAGTGGGTTCGGTGAGGTCGACGAAGGTTTCATCTTGCTAGATCAGCTTCACTTGCGTCCCGACCGGCGTCCGGTCGAAAACTTCCTCGATATGTTCGTTGTAGAGCCCGATGCAGCCGTTCGACGAGCGGCGACCGATCTTGCGCGTGTCGTGTGTACCATGGATGCGGTAGTATTGCCACGACAGGTAAAGGGCGCGGGTGCCGAGCGGGTTGGTCGGGTCGCCGCCAGGCACGAAGGCCGGCCATTCCGGGTTCCTTTCCCGCATCGACGGTGTCGGGGCCCAACTCGGGTTCACCCGTTTCTCGACGACCTCGGTATAGCCCCGGCGGGTCAGCTCGTCCGACAGCGGGACCGAGGTCGGGTAGAGGTACATTTGACCGTCGCTCGTCCAGTGCTGGAGGACCTTGGCCGTCGTGTCAGAGATGATGATCCCGACGCCCAGAGCATCGAAGTGATCCTGCCACTCGTGGGTGCGAAAAGCCGAGATGTTGTTACGGACCGGGCCAGGCGTGTCTTCCGACGCGCTGGCGGCGCGACCGGTCACGAAAGGCGCGGCAAGTGCTCCGGCAACAAAAAGCCGTCGAGTGAATCGCATGTTCTGCTCCTTTTTGAGCAAGGTTTGCTTCCTTCCAACGTGGGAAGGTCAAACGGCTTTGCATCGCGGCCGGGTCACAAACAGGTGAATGCGTTGCGTTTTCGCCAATCCTGGAAGGAATTTGGTGCTTCACCTAGATGTGATCAGTCGGCACTTAGGTGAGAGGGGCTATGCTCCAGCCATGCGGTTGATGATGGCCCTCCTGTGCAGTTTCCTCCTTCTCGCCACCCTTTTTGGACTGGCGCACTCAGAACGATCACCGCACGGAGTACATGCTGACGCACTTCACGCCCAACCCCTGATACCAGATGCTTTCTGCGGTGAGGGGTCAGGACACGGAACATGTCAGCTTGTTTTCCCCGGTGAGCCAGTGCCCGTCACTCTGATGTCGGTGGCCGGATCGTCGCATTTCGAGATCACGCCGGTCATGGGCTCCAGCCGCAGTTTGGCCGGCACTGTTGCAAATAGTCGGTGGTGATAAACTTATCATCCCCTTTTGCTGATGGAGCTGCACATGAACCCATTCAAAGGCCGGCATTTTCAGCGTGACATCATTCTGTGGGCCGTACGCTGGTACTGCAAAT